>NZ_WEKT01000074.1:0-20526 GCF_009874545.1 Vibrio eleionomae
GAATAAATAATCTTAAGAGAATCATCCATAATTCTCCTGACGAAAAAAATATACACCGATAATTTCTTAGAACTAAAGTCCAAAAACCTGAAAATTATCATTTCATTTTTGAAAGGAAAATCCAATTGTTTTTTTCAAATTTTAGGAATATCGTAAAAAGCAAGTTTGTAACAGCATTGCAGACCAGACTCAGTAATATGGCTATCTCATATTGGCAAGAGTTGTACGCTACTCAGCAATAGCGTAACCAATAAAAGCAAATTATATTTATTACCAGAATATTCACTCTAAGCGTTTTGCTTAGAGTGTTTTTTTTATCAGAAATTTATACATTAAATAAAAATCCCCACAGTAAATATATTGTAGGGATAGTTAAAAATTAGTTAACTGAAGGTATTAAAATACAAAATTTAATTCATTTCAAACACTACTCTTTTATTAATTGACTGTATTGGTCGGTTATTATTTCCCATGACCTTTTTTAATCTCATATTTTGTTCTTCTGATAGCGATTTAGATTGTTTTAGAATTACCCACTTGACACCTTCACTGCACGGTGGAGTGGTTAACGAACCGTTAAATTGAAAGTATTTTGATGTGTCTGGGATTAACTCTGCAACTTTCAATCCTGCTGTTATCGGAGTTTGGCCTCCCTTAGTTGGCAATGTATTCGTGAGGTGTTGTAGCGCTAGGTTATTGTTCCCATTCTTAAACATAACGGCGACAACCAACAGATTGCCACGCTCATCTTGGTTAACAAAATGCGCTTCTAACGGATATCGACGACTGCGAATTAAATTTTCTGCAGGGGTATGAAAATGAAACTGCTTTAAGGAATACGCCTTGCCATCGAGTAATACTCGGTTATTTCCTGTAACATTTGCTTGAAGGGTGTGGCCGTTATTCACCAAAGATTCTACGCTTCCTAAGTATTCGACGGACAAGGATTTTTGCATGGCGCGCGGGTTTCCCTGAATGTTGATCGGACTTTGCGATTGCCCTTCGACACATGTTTTAGACACCTTCCCCCAATGCTCAGGGCCATTGGTATCACTGTAACCCCACTCACTCGCCACCGCGGTTCCATAGCACAAACTCGACACTATTATCGGCATAACCCATTTATTCATTACGCAACCTCAAACAACATAAACAATAATTAAATTAGTAACTTATGATGAAAAACAATCATCATTTACATCATACAAAGGCTTTTACTTTCCATCTGAATAGCAAATATTATGAAATGTTACGTTGCAAATAATGGTTTATATCAATGAAAATATCTTAACTAACTGATTAAGATGCATTTATTACTTAAGCACCCTCTACTTTAGAAGCATAATTATTTACATTTCTTTTGATCTATCACAGACTCTGCGTGACTAACGTCCCAAAACGGGTGACTTAGCAAAATTAAAAACGTAAAATTCATGAAAGAGATACCGAGAGATCAATACCTTATGCAACAAGATTACCGTTACGATTGTTTAAACCAGACCAGCAAAGAGGAGCTGACTGAGCTTGCGATGCGGATAATGCACCGTTTGGTTCCAGAGCCTGTCGTACGGGAAATCTACCACTTTGAACCAGAGGAAAAGGTGAGTACAGAGCGTCAACAAGAGGCCTATTTTGACGCTACGTTACGGTTACATGCGGTGGCTTTAGGGGAAATTCCTACAATTTTCAAAGAGTCACAAAATGCTGAGCAGAATATCGAACGTATGACTCGATTGGTGTTGTGGCACTTTTACGCCATTGGTTTTCAATTGGATAAAGCGGTGAGCTTAAAAGCCCATTGTGAGGAAGTAGAAGCTCGTCTGGCCAAGTCGACACCTAACGAAGCGTTAGCGTGGTCCACTCTGTTAACAGAGCTGTTATATCGTTATTCAGAGCTGCATCAGCAGCAATAAGTAACTCAATCGATAGTATTATGATCATACCCAATCAGCCTCTATCTGCTTGGGTATGAATAACATAAAGCGGTTATTGGCAGCAAACCACTCTCCATATTTATCATATCTAATCCAGGCTAGTACTCTTATCTAACGTTGTATATATTTTCTACGTAGAATGACTATGTCTTCAAATCAGTGCCTTGCCTAAGAGCGAATACATTCTCGCTGAAACAGCATCTTGAGGTTACTTGGGTATACACCATTAATCTTACCTAGCAGTTCCCCTTACCTGTTTTCCTTCTATCCCGTGTTCTATCAAAGGCATACTGTAGAAAAAGTAAAAGCAAGGCACACTCGCCTTGCCTTAAATTGTATTTGTGCAGCCTAAGCCTTGCACGCACTAACTAGACGTCACTATAGCAACTCTAAGCGCGGATACTGCTTGTTACGGGAATCAATCTCTTAAAACATATGGACTACGCCTGATGCGTATAATCGATGATGACTTGGTTTCCCTCTATATATACGTTTTGAATTTCTCCATCAACGCTAATTCGATTTTGCAGGTGCACAACAACCTCTGCCCCCGTGTAATTTGCCTTTAATGTCGGTAAAACGTTATAAGGTTCAACATGTAATTGCTGGCAGAATTTGGTAACAAAACCCATTGTAAGCGGTGCATTACCACGTAAAATTCGTGAGAACTCCATCTGACTCAGCCCAAGTCGCTTACTCATTTCCATTTGGGTTATCTGCATTTTTGCTTTTTGTGACATCCAAACGTTATATAACGCAGTGCGATCTTCTTGATTGAGCTCCATGACTCGTCTCCTAACGGTTCTTGATGCCCAACAAAATGACAAATGTCGATAAATTGAATGTCAATCGACGGTGAGATTCTGTCTAACTTTATTACAATGGCCTAATCTGATGACCACAAACTCATCAACTGTTGTTTTTTTACGCACATTTGCGCTATTTCATTTCTTAAACCTAATTTTTTAATTTGCTAATTTGTGTGATGTGGCACATTTTTGAAGTCTCACAATTCGCTCTAATCGGCCCTTTTTAGGTCTATTGATAGATTTATAGCACTCACTACCTCTCAATTTCAGACTCTCAGTGGCGGTATTTCGCCAAATATAACCGCACTATCGATAGAATTCCGCACATTAGTTGTGAAGTTTTCTTATCAAAATGGCATAAAAAAAGACCTCACATGGAGGTCTTTTGCTAATGAGCTTGAGGTATTTACAGCACTTTCGCTAAGAACTGTTTTAAACGGGGGTGGCCATCGCCACCAAATACAGCTTGAGGACTGTCATCCACCAGCAAAGCCCCCTCTTCCATAAATAGCACCCGGTCAGCCACTTCACGAGCAAAGCCCATTTCATGGGTAACGATAACCATGGTCATGCCTTCTTGAGCCAAACCTTTAATAACGTCGAGCACTTCACCCACCATCTCAGGATCGAGCGCTGAAGTGGGTTCATCAAACAACATAAGATCAGGCTTCATCGCTAAGGCGCGCGCTATGGCAACACGTTGCTGTTGACCACCTGATAAGTGTGACGGATAGTTGTTCATGCGATCACCGAGGCCAACTCGTTCAATAAGCTCTCTCGCATGCGTCTCAGCATCTTTTTGCGAACGCTTCGCGACGATGCGAGGTGCAAGCATCACGTTTTCTAATGCGGTTTTATGGGGAAATAAATTGAAGCTTTGAAACACCATACCGACATTTTGTCGTAACCGGTTAATGTCGGTCGTGCTGGCGTACATATCCACGCCATCGATTTCAATCGACCCTGCAGAAATCTCTTCTAGCTGGTTCAATGTGCGTAGAAACGTTGATTTTCCCGAACCAGAAGGACCAATGATCGCAACCACTTCACCGCGCTTAATCGTGGTTGAAACCGACTTCAGCGCGTGACAACCGTTGGAGTAATATTTGTCGACATCTTTTGTAATTACGATGTCATTACCTTGATATTGATTAGTCACTTGCTGATAACCTCTTCTCTAAACGTTGTATACCCCAAGATAGTGACCCTGTCACTACTAAATAGAGAGCAGCAACGGTGAACCAAACTTCAAATGGTGCAAAACTACCACTGACAACTTCTCGCCCTGCTTTGGTTAAATCGGTAATTGAGATAACCGATACCAACGACGAGTCTTTAATCAAGTTAATGAACTGTCCCGCTAAAGGCGGTAGGGTTTTCTTCATTGCTTGCGGCAAAATAATGTAGAGCATCGCTTGCCCGTAATTCATGCCTAGGGAGCGAGCGGCTTCCATCTGCCCATTAGGGATCGCTTGGATACCCGCACGAACAATTTCTGCGACGTAAGCACCAGTAAAGACAGAGAGCGCGACGACACCAGCGGTAAAGCGATCGAAATCAAGGACTGTACCAATAAAGAAATAGACGATAAAGATTTGTACCAACAATGGCGTGCCGCGAATCAATTCGACATAAGTTAATGAGAGATCACGACAAGCGGTATTTTTCGCCACCCTCATTAAACCAAAGACTAATCCGAGAGCGACGGCAAAGATCAATGAGATAAACGAAATTTTAATCGTGACCCATAAGCCTGTTGCAATTGGACCAAAACGCCATTGACTCAGTTGTGCGACAGTATCACCTTGGAAAACCAAGTCACCATCAGACACCAATAATTGATTGTATTTTTTAATGATCTGTGGGGAGTCAGAATTATCTAACTCAATAACCAACTGCTTACCTTTTAACTCAACTGTGCCATCACCTTGCGCACGAATATCCTGCATATCCGTGTTAATGACGTATGGCCACAATCGATCCCAGTGCCAGTTGTAATTGATGCTTTTGCCAGCGCCATAAATTGCGCCAATCATCAAAATCATAATAAGAGCATAAATAATATGCCCCACCCAACGTGAGGATTTTAACTGCATCACTCTATTCTCTTTTTATTTGGGTTAAATCAGGGCAAGCCTAAGCTTGCCCTGTAGATAGTGATTAAAAAAGTTTATTGGACATTTTTCAACCAGCTGTCTGATTTGAACCATTTGTCGTAGATACGTTCGTAAGTTCCATCACCCTTGATTTGACGTAAATAGTTATTCAAGAAGTTAAGGAAGTTAGGATCGTTTTGACGAATCGCCCAACCTAGTGGCTCGTAAGTAAACGGCTTACTTAGGTGTACGATACCATCTTTGTGTTGCGCAGCATAAATCGCGTTGTATGGGAAATCGTAAACAAAGGCATCAGCCTTGCCATTCGTAACTTGCAGCACTGAGTCCACTTCAGTGTCATACAGATCAAGTTTCGCTTTTGGCAAATATTTTTTCGCCGCTTCAGCACCAGTAGTACCTAGCTTAGTTGCGATAGTATATTTTGGATTATTCAGATCTTTGTAGCTGTGAATTTTGCCTTCAAGTTTTGAAGATAAAATGATGGATTGGCCAATAACAATATATGGCTGAGCAAAGTTCACTTTCAAGTTACGCTCTGGCGTGATAGTCATACCCGCCATGATGATGTCACATTTGTTGGTTTGCAGTGCTGGAATGATGCCATCCCAAGCGGTATTTACCGGTACATATTTAACACCAATCGAGCGCGCCATATGTTTCGCTACATCAATATCAAAACCAATGAATTGACCGTTTTTCGCCTTCATTTCAAATGGCATGTATCCCGCTTCAAAACACACTTTCAATTCGCCGGCATTCAACACACTTTCTAATGTTGAATCTGCCGCCATTGCATTTGAAGCACTTAACGCAGAACAAGCTAAAACGATGCTAGCTACGGTCGATTTAACAAACTTATTCATAATGTCCCTTTTTTAGTTTTGTTATTCATTTTTTGTTTATCGTTTTCCGATCACGAAATGCGATGTTATTCATCATTGTGAAACAATGATGTTGCACGCAACCCACAGATAATGCGCGATAATGTCATCATTTTTCAACACTTTATTTTCATAAGACATAGCTTAACAGCAAAATATATGAAAAAAGACACTTATAAAAGTCGACATTGTTGTCACGTTAGGTTGATTATTCGCCACTTAACGTATGTTACCTAGCTAAGCCATCACTGGCTCACTAGCACAACAACGAAGAAATCTTCACACAAATCATAATAAGTGCGGCAAATGGTCAATTCCCTGTTTCAATTGACCACAATTCTTAATCGGCTTACTGGCGAAAATTCGGCAGTTTACCTATTAGGTACTATTACAATGCAATTATGTCGCCAAAATCCGAAAAATTAGCGTGTTTGGCTATTTTTCCACCAATGGATACTCAAAACCGCTTCGTGATCTCATTTTGAATCAATATCACACCTAAACGATGAACGAGTTCTTTTCACTTCAGTACAATCCCCCAAAACCCATGCACTGTAATAGTTCACTTTTTGCACCATAAATGAGCAGAAATATTATAGTACGCACAAAAAATCCCAGCGCTGGCTGGGATGCTTACTTAGATTTTAATAATCAGTGTATTAGCGGCCGTTTGGCTCACCAGTAACACTCTCGGCTTGTTTTGGTTCCGGACGCATCGATGCCCATGCGTACAGCAATTCTAGCGCAATGGTTGCACCAGCAAGCGCTGTGACATCACTGTTATCATACGGTGGCGAGACTTCGACAACGTCCATGCCTACCAGGTTGATGTCGTGTAGACCGCGAATAATTTTCAATACTTTATCGGTTGTCATTCCACCAATCACTGGTGTGCCTGTCCCCGGTGCAAACGCCGGATCTAAACAATCAATATCAAAGGTAAAGTATGCCGGACGTTCACCGACCACCGCTTTAATTTGCGCAACGATTTCCTCTGGCGTTAAGTCATTCGCCTCCATCGCGTTAATCACGTTATAAGCGTGTGTTTCCACTTTATATTCAGTACGGATGCCGATCTGAATGGAATGACGATCGTTAATTAATCCTTCTTTTGGCGCATGATAAAACATAGTGCCATGATCATAAGCACTGCCATTAGGATATGTATCGGTGTGAGCGTCAAAATGGATCAGCGCCATTTCACCGAAATGTTTCGCATAAGCACGGAGAATAGGCAACGTAATAAAGTGGTCACCACCGAGTGCGAGCATCATTTTGCCGCTTTTAAGGATTTCTCCTGTCGCCGCTTCAAGACGATAGGTAAAATCTTCGGCGTCACCACAATCAAAGACTAAATCGCCACTATCCACCACTTTTATACGCTCAAATAGTTTGAAATCCCAAGGGAATTTTTTTGCTTCCCAAGCAAGGTTCACTGAGGCACGACGAATCGCATCCGGCCCCATACGTGCACCAGGTCGACCCGATGTTGCCATATCTAACGGCACACCTAAAACCACCACATCAGCATCAACATCAATGGGATCTTTCACGTAAGGCTGGCGAACAAACGTCATCGCATTTGAATACAGAGAATAATCAGTTTTACTAAACAAATCATTCATTTAAAAATCCTCTAAATAAGTGTAACCACCTAAACCTTGTTCAAGCTCGTTCAGGATCGCTTCACGCTCACTCTCTTCCACTCGCATTTCAAGCAGTTCTACGTAATTTGCGCGAATTTTATCAACATCGATATGCACATAGCGCATCATATCCTCAACGGTATCTCCTTCGTTGATAAACGTAATATCAGGCTCACATTCTGGCGTGATATTAACGACTGCACTGTGTGTATCGCCAAATAGGTTATGCATATCACCTAATATCTCTTGATACGCACCCACCAAGAAAAAGCCCATTAAATAAGGCGTATCTTTACTCCATTTAGGCACGGCCAGTGTACTTTCAATCCCCTGTCCTTCTACATAATGTTCTACAGCACCGTCAGAGTCACAGGTAATGTCTAACATCACCGCACGACTTTGCTCCGTATTTTGCAACCCAGAAAGTGGCAATACTGGGAATACTTGATCGATACCCCACGCATCAGGTAGCGACTGAAACAGAGAGAAATTAACGAAAAACTTATCCGCAAGGCGCTCTTGCAATTCATCGATTATTGGTCGATGGAAACGGTTTTTTGTACTCATTTTTCCACTTAATTCGTGGAAAATACGTAATGTTAACTGTTCTGCCCAAGCACGCTGGTCAAGCGATAATACCCCAGTGGCAAATTGACTATGCACTTCCGATAAATCGTTTTGTGTGTCGTTATAGATTTCGATTAACGCACGGTCGTCTGAGCCTTGCTGTAAGCTTTCCCAACTGCGCCACATATTGTTCAATAATAGTGATTCGCTATCTTCTGGCTCTGAAACCGTTTCCGGAGAATACGCTTCTGCGCCAATCACGTTTGTGATCAAAACCGCATGATGAGCGGTGATAGAACGACCTGATTCCGAAATAATATTTGGCATCGGTTCATTGTACAATTTACAAATATCGCCGACAGAACTCACTACATTACGTGCATATTCAATCAAACCGTAGTTCATAGAGTTAGACGACTGGCTGCGGGTACCATCGTAGTCAATCGCCAAACCACCACCAATATCAAAGTACTCAACTGGTACATCGCGACCACGCAATTCACAATAGAAACGCGCAGCTTCATTAACACCATTACGTACGTCTCTAATATTGGCCATCTGCGATCCAAGGTGGAAATGGACTAATTGTAACGCACACAATTGGTTTTCTTTTTTCAAGCGACTAATCACCGCCAGCACTTGGGCGGCAGACAGACCAAATTTAGATTTTTCACCGCCACTGGATTGCCATTTACCCGCCCCTTGAGACGCTAAACGAATACGGAGTCCCAAACGAGGTTTAACACCTAACGCTTTCGCTTCGGTTAACACGGTATCCAGTTCAGACATTTTTTCGAGCACAATGAACACACGATGACCCAGCTTCTCACCAATCAATGCTAGGCGAATATATTCGCGGTCTTTGTAGCCGTTACAAATGATCACCGAACTTGCTTGTTGAGCCATCGCGAGTACCGCGAGTAATTCGGGTTTACTGCCTGCCTCTAGTCCCAACTGCTTGTTCGTTTGACCCACTTGGCTAGCGAGTATCTCATCAACCACTTCTTTTTGTTGGTTCACTTTGATTGGATACACCAGAAAATAGTTGTTTTGATATTCATACTCGCTTATCGCTTGGTTAAACGCTTGGCAAATACCATGAACACGTTGGTGCAGAATTTGGGGGAAACGCACCAGTACCGGTGTATTAATACCTTGTGCTTGCAACGCGTCAGCGATCTTAGTTAAAGCGATACCGTGAGGCTGATCTTGCCTCGCGTTAACAACCACTTCACCTTGATCATTAATAGCAAAAAAACCCTGACTCCAGTAATTCACATTGTAGTCAGCACGAACTTGGTCTAGTTGGGATTGATTTTCCACGTTTATCTCTCATTTAATTCGTTATCAGTCATTGTCATCTTGCTGTGTGGAATGATTCCACAGCAAGTTTGATTCCTGTGCCTGAAAAACAAAAAGCACCTGACAATGTCAGGTGCTTTATGGAGAAAAAACATTAGTGTGTCTAACAATAAAAATGAATCGTAACGACAACGCGATTCAATAATGCATGAAGAGTCATATTAATGACCTAATCATTCATCATCTTCACCATGAAGCCACGCTTCAAATTTCTTATTGCCATATAAAGATTCTAAGTCATCTTCATCGGCTGCCGCTTCTTTTAACGACGAACTGATCTCGAATGCTCGCTGCAAATCCTCTAATGCTTGCTCTTCAGCACCTAAACGCGCATAGGCACAAGCGCGTTGATACAACGCTGGACCATTGTTTTCATCTAATTCTAGTACACGATTACAAAGACTCATTGCCCAGTGATATTCTTTGATTTCCATTGCGGCGTCGGCTTTATATGTTAACGCCTCTAAATCACCCGGACGAATTTTGAGGATCTCATCATAAACTTCGATTTTTTGATCAGGCGTCTGCATGCTCTGAGCACGCAACCATAAGTTATGGATCTCATTAATGATTTCAATTTCGCGGTTGTTTTCAGTGATGATACGAGTTTTACGTTTCAAATCGCGCTCTAATGCTAAGAATTTCTTCTCGTATTCTTGGGCAATTTTATTTAAGCGCTTATCTGCCATCTCACGTGTGTTGATTTTTACTTCACGTAACGAACGCCAACCGATCAAAGCAATCAAGGAAGCAACACCCGCAATGATATAGAAGAAATACGTCACCGTGACGTTGGCATAATTCATTGATTTATCGGCAACAGAAAGTTCCCGATCTGTGATTTGCACAGTAAGACGGCGCTCTAGATCTTGCTGATCGGTCCGTAATGATTTCAGCTCATTTAAAATATAACTTTCGACTAATGGTCGATCTAATAAAGGAGATTGTTGGTATGACGATGATTTCTGGCTGGATTTAGGCTGAGTTTGTGTTGCATTATGTTGACTATCACTATTCGCTGCAAACGCAACAGACGTTGTCAGTACCACACTACCTAAAATTACTAATAAACGTCTTATCACGTATTATTCCTCAACGGGTTGGCCGGTTTAAAAGCTGTCTTTATAAAATCCGGTGTTATCAATGAATCACTTTCCATAACCATAACATCTCTGCTTATGCTTTCCAGTGCACTAACTGTGAAATTCTACGTTTTTATCCTTTTTGTTTACAAGTCAAACAATCGATTTACATCATATTTTCCTTATTTAGATCTGTTTATGACTTGAAAACCTCTCCTTAAATGTTTAGGGTTCTAATAAATAACAACATGATAAAAATGCTTAATTTTCTAATATTGAGATGAAATTATGATTGCAAAGCACTTTATTGGTTAAATAAAGTCAAAAAATCATTTTCTCGTTAACATTAAATTATTTAGACCTATTAACATTTATCTCACTCTAGTACGTTACCTTTCATGTACTAATGTTTATCACTCTTAGGAGAATCACATGACTCACACATGGAAAACGCTATTTGCTACTTCAATGGCAATATGCGCTGTGTCTTCATCGGTGGCTTTAGCCGCTGATTTACCAGGTAAAGGCATTACTGTCCAACCTGTACAATCAACTACACCAGAAGAAACATTCCAAACCTTAATCGTCAACAAAGCGATGCAAGCACTTGGTTATACGGTAAAACCGACCAAGGAAGTGGATTATAACGTGGCCTATACTTCCATCGCTGCGGGAGATGCGACCTACATGGCGGTTAACTGGACACCTCTGCACGACGGTAAATACGCCAAAGCCGGGGGCGATAAAAAGTTCTATCGTAAAGGCGAGCTCGTGTCCGGTGCGGCACAGGGCTACTTGATCGACAAAAAAACCGCTGAAAAGTATCACATTTCCAATATCGCTCAGCTCAAAGACCCAAAACTGGCCAAACTATTTGATTCCGATGGTGACGGCAAAGCGAACCTCTCTGGTTGTAATCCCGGTTGGGGTTGTGAAGGCGTGATTGAACATCAGCTCGATGCCTATGGGCTACGCAAAACCGTTGAACATGATCAAGGGCAATACTCCGCGATTATCGCCAACACCATTACTCGATATAAAAAAGGGAAGCCCATTTTTTATTACACTTGGACTCCATATTGGGTAAGTGGCGTCTTGGTTCCGGGAAAAGATGTGGTTTGGCTTGAAGTGCCATTTTCTGCGCTTCCAGGTGATCGCAGTGATGTCGATACCAAATTGCCTAATGGTAAAAATTATGGATTCCAAATGAATTCAATGAAAATTGCTGCCAATAAGCAATTTGCTGCGGATAATCCGGCAGCCGCAAAACTGTTTGCCATCATGAAGATCAACATCAATGATATCAGTGCTGAAAATATGATGATGGCACAAGGCCATAACTCTCAACGTGACATGGAATCACATGCAAACGGTTGGATTAAAGCGCACCAAAAACTGTTTGATTCTTGGATAAAACAAGCCAAAGCAGCAGCGAAATAATCCCACAGGATCGCACCACTTCATTAAAGAAAACGAGCCCCATCCACTGGGGCTTTTTCACCTATCAATATAGGACTATACCGCTAATGAAGTTCTCATTCTAAGGATGTGCTATTGGGTTAGATCTATCGTACACATAACAATCTAGCACGTTTTTAGTGTTATCTAAATTAAGAGCCATTTTCCACAACGCTTAGCGCCACAAGCCCCCCTTCCCCCTCATTAAAAACAGGGTAAAATTGGTTAAATATCAAGCGCATTTTTAGCTTTAGCCAATAAACTACATTCGCCTCAAAACATTCCACCTCAAATAAATTTTAGTGTTTAACATAAATTTATTATCATTTAATATCAGATACTTATCACCATAACATGCTTAACTTCAAACACTTGGGGCTTGAAATAGGAAAAAATAATGTTTAGTGTACTATGCATATTTGTTGCATGAGGCAGTGCACAATAAAGACAACAAAGGATATTAACCATGTCGACCATGTTAGAAGTGAAGAACCTCTACAAAGTGTTCGGAGAAACACCTGACGAGGCATTTCCTCTTTTGGAGAAAGGATTAGATAAAGACCAAATCTTCGAACAAACTGGCCTTACCGTCGGGGTTAAAGATGTATCTCTGACCATCAATGAAGGTGAAATTTTCGTTATTATGGGGCTGTCCGGCTCCGGCAAATCGACCCTAGTTCGTTTACTCAATCGTTTAATAGAACCGACCCGTGGAGATGTGTTATTACGCGGTCGTGATATCTCAAAAATTTCGGCCGAGGAATTGCGTCAGGTTCGCCGGAAAAACATTGCAATGGTATTCCAAAACTTTGCGCTTATGCCCCATATGACGGTATTAGAAAATGCATCGTTTGGTCTTGAACTGGCCGGAGTGGCAGAACAACAGCGCCACGCTGCAGCCAACGCTGCATTAGAACGCGTTGGTTTAGGCGCTAATGGTGATTCTTATCCAGACGAACTCTCTGGCGGTATGAAACAACGTGTTGGTCTTGCCCGAGCGCTCACTAACGACCCAGATATATTATTAATGGACGAGGCATTCTCGGCACTTGACCCATTAATTCGCACTGAGATGCAAGATGAATTACTGCGTCTACAAAACGATGACCAACGTACCATTGTATTTATTTCCCACGATTTAGACGAAGCGATGCGTATCGGCGATCGAATTGCAATTATGCAAGATGGCGTTGTTGTTCAGGTGGGGACACCGGATGAAATTCTCCACAATCCGGCCAACGATTACGTTGAATCCTTTTTCCGCGGTGTTAACGTTGCGAGTGTGTTTACAGCCAAAGATATCGCTCGTAAACGCCCTAACGCAGTATTTAGAAAACATGATAACGACGGCCCAGCCGCCGCCATGCAGATCCTTGGCGATAACGATCGTGATTACGGTATCGTGGTTGATAAAACCAATAAATTCTCCGGCATTGTATCTCTCGAATCTTTAAATATTGCAAATAAAGAACAACGCTCGCTGACCAGCGCCCTACTTCCTGAAATAAAAACCATCGATCCAACCGTATCAGTCAGTGACTTAATTGGTCGTGTGGCTGACGTACCCTATCCGGTACCGGTTGTGGACGAAGAGGGAAATTATTACGGCGTTATTACAAAATCGCGATTGTTACAGACATTAGATAGGGAGTAATCATGACTGTTGAAAATGCAACCAATGCAGCACAAGCCTCTGATCCATGGGGTGCAGCAACACAAGCCGCTTCATCTGCAGCTTCATCAGATCCATGGGGTTCCACTACCGCAGCGGCATCGTCTGCGCAACCTGCGGCTGATTGGCTAAACAATGCGGCTCCAGAACCATTTAGCTTTTGGCACCCATTTCGCGATGCCATCATTCCTTTCGATCATTGGGTAGAAACAGCGCTTAATTGGCTCGTTAGCCATGGACGTCCGGTTTTCCAAGCGATTCGTGTACCGATCGATCTCATTCTAAGTTCGTTTCAAACTGCATTAGTTTCAACACCAGCGCCTATTATGCTAGTCATTTTGGCCTTGTTAGCTTGGCAGTTTGCTGGTCGAAAAATGGGGGTAGCTTCTTTTATATCACTGATTGTGATCGGCCTCATCGGCGCTTGGGATCAAGCGATGGTGACGCTCGCTCTGGTGATGACCTCGGTCTTTTTCTGCTTGTTAATCGGCTTACCCATGGGAATATGGCTGGCGAGAAGCGAACGGGCAGCCAAAGTGATACGCCCGTTACTTGATGCAATGCAAACAACCCCAGCGTTCGTTTACTTGGTGCCAATCGTGATGCTATTTGGTATCGGTAACGTACCTGGCGTCGTCGTGACGATTATTTTCGCGCTGCCACCGATTGTGCGTTTAACTATTTTGGGGATTCAGCAAGTGCCAGAAGAATTAATCGAAGCAGGCCACTCCTTCGGCGCAAGCCCAAAACAGATGCTCTATCGCATCCAATTACCGCTCGCAATGCCAACGATCATGGCAGGCGTAAACCAGACTCTTATGCTGTCGCTTTCCATGGTGGTCATCGCCTCTATGATCGCAGTAGGTGGTTTGGGTCAGATGGTGTTACGCGGCATTGGCCGTCTTGATATGGGTCTGGCTGCTGTTGGTGGTTTAGGTATCGTTATTCTGGCGATTCTACTCGACCGTATTACGCAGAAAGTAGGGGAAAACAACCGTGACCAAAAATCTCGTTGGTACCACAGTGGCCCTATTTCAATCTTTTTCCGTTCAAAAAAATAATTTATTCAAGGGCTGCAGGTCTATTCCGTTTCTGCGGCCCGACTGCACACAATGTTAGGAGAATAACAATGAAGAATGCATGGAAGACGCTACTCGTATCGAGCATCGCTGTCAGTGCTACCTTGTCTGCATCGGCTTGGGCCGCTAAGTTGCCCGGAGAAGGTGTTACCGTTCAACCTGTTCAATCCACCATCGCTGAAGAAACTTTTCAGACTCTTATCGTCAATAAAGCGATGGAAGCACTCGGTTATGATGTAAAACCAACCAAAGAAGTGGATTACAACGTGGCTTACACCTCGGTTGCTGAAGGTGACGCCACGTACCTAACGGTTAACTGGGAACCTCTGCATGATGGCAAATACCAGAAAGCAGGCGGTGATAAGGCCTTTTACCGTAAAGGGACTTACATCACGGGTGCGGCGCAAGGTTATTTAATCGATAAAAAAACCGCGGATAAGTACCACATTACCAATATCAAACAATTCCAAGATCCTAAGATCGCAAAACTGTTTGATGCCGATGGCGATGGCAAAGCGGATTTATCCGGTTGTAACCCAGGCTGGGGCTGTGAAACGGCGATTGAACATCAGCTTGATGCTTACAAACTGCGCAAAACGGTTGAGCATAACCAAGGCCAATACTCAACCATCATGGCCGATACCATTGCTCGTTATAAAAAAGGTCAACCGATCTTTTATTACACATGGACCCCTTATTGGGTAAGTGGCGTTTTAGTTCCAGGGAAAGACGTGGTTTGGTTACAAGTTCCATTCTCTTCAGTTGCAGGAAAACCGAATGCGGATACCGCTCTTCCTAATGGTAAAAACTACGGTTTCCCAATGAACGTAGAACACATCGTGGCGAATAAGAAATTTGCTGAAGCGAACCCTGCTGCTGCAAAACTTTTTGAAGTGATGAAACTGAGCATCAACGATGTTAACGCAGAAAATATGATGATGTCTCAAGGACATAATTCTGAGCGTGATATCGAAGCGCACGCAAATGGTTGGATCAAAGCTCACCAAAAACTGTTTAATTCTTGGATTGCAGCTGCAAAACAAGCCGCAAAATAATCCGTGATGAGAAAATGGGGCTAATACGTTAGCCCCATAGTGATGGGAGATTACGTTGGATATTCACGAAGAAGTACTTGTCTCTATTCGACAAATCATACGAGCAATTGATTTACGCTCAAAAAAGCTTAACAAAGACTTTGGCTTAACGAGCCCACAGTTATTGTTAATGCGTGCGATTAAACAATCGCCGAAATTAACCATTCGTCAATTATCTAAAGAGACGAACATGAGTCAGGCGACAGCAACAAGCATTCTCGATCGCCTAGAAAAACGTGGGTTTATTACGCGCCAACGTGACACCGTTGATAAACGAAAAGTACACGCAGTAATCACGGAACCTGGAGAAACCATTCTTAATAAAGCACCACAATTACTCCACGATGATTTTATTAATAAATTTCAGTCACTTCCTAAATGGGAGCAAACCTTGTTACTGTCTTCATTACAACGTTTATCTAGCATGATGAATGCCCCAGAAGTTAGCCATGAAAACCTTATTTTAACCCTCCCACCAGACCACCTAGACGATCCCCACTAGTTTATACACGCATACACACGGTATTTAACGACCAACAACTGATGCCTCGGTAATGAACCTCATTCGAATTTTTAAGAACGAAAACCTTTATTTGGTCACTCTTACCGAGGCTTTTTATCATTTGTGATACTGATCAGGCGTGATAGACAACGAATACACTACCCTTCAACCGACAATATTTATAATGAGACTCATAAATTTTTATTGTGTTTCTCATAAACTTATAGCATGTTAGCCAACGCTAAATAAACGCCTACAGTGATACTTAGAAATATATGGGAGTCTTACGTTGAACGAATATCAAGATGTGTCGTTATTGATAGCGCGCTTGGCACAAGCTGATGAACAACAGCAAATAGTTCAACTTAATGAGATGGTCGATAGTGGCCTAGATGAAGGCTCGTTAGCGAATCTATTAGAAGCGTTTCCTGTTGAGCAACGTGTCAGAATGTGGCGCAACCTTCCCCTAGAGTTACATATCCCAGTACTGACAGAAATGCGTTCGGAAGTGCGTTTTTCGGTCATCAATGCGCTCTCTGAAGCAGAATTAAAACTGACACTGGCTAAACTCGATAACCTCTCCTTGATTGAGTGGGCAGATTCGTTACCAGAAGAGATCATCGCGGATGCGATGCGTTTAATCAGTCGCGATGAATTAGAACTTTATGACCGCGCCAAAGAATATAGCGATGAAGAAATTGGTCGTTGGGCTGAGCAAAAAGTATTTACTTTACCGATTGGTATTAGCGTAAAGCGCGCTAAGGTATTACTCGATAAATACCAGTTTGAAACGCCTAAATACGTTTACTTGACCAACCGCGCCAAAAAATTCCGAGGCATGGTGCTCTATAGCGATATCGTGACTGCTCCTGAAATCAGTCAATTAAAAGCGTTGGCTCAAACAGAATTAGTGACACTGAATGCCCACCAATCGATTAATGATGCGATTGATGCCATCGAACATTCTGATGTCCCTGTGGTGCCTGTCGTCGACGAAAACGAATCATTAGTTGGGCACGTTGATTGGCAATTTGCGCTCAATACTCAACGTGAAATTTACGAAGCCCGCTTAATGGCTGGTACCGGTATGGACGAAGGTGATGACTTATTCACACCAGTCATTAAAGGGACTAAAAAACGCGGCTTATGGCTAGGTATTAACCTTCTCACCGCGATTCTGGCTTCGATGACCATCGGAATGTTTGAAGATGTGATCTCGAAAGTTGTCGCTCTGGCCGTATTAATGCCGATCGTGGCATCGATGGGAGGAATCGCTGGTAGCCAGACCTTAACCTTAATGGTCCGTGGCATGGCACTCAATCAGGTGACACAGGGCAACCGATTTGCGCTACTTAAAAATGAACTGAGTATTGGTTCAATTAACGGTGTGATATGGGCGGTCATTATTGGTGGAATCGCTGGATTGTGGTTTCAATCTGCAGTTCTGGGCTCAACCATCGCATTAGCGATTGTTATTAATATGGCCACGGCTGCATTCTTTGGTGTGATCATTCCGATTTTATTAGATAAATTTAAACTCGACCCAGCACTCGCTGGCTCGGTAATTCTTACCACCATGACCGATGTAATTGGCTTTTTTGCCTTTCTCGGCACCGCCAGCTTAGTGATGCTATAATCCTGATATCACGCTGGTATCACAGTTATCCCCCAAATGACCTCAAGATGCAGAACTCAGTGTTTCATCTTGAGGTCAAAGCCTGATTTTTTATCTCCTGCCACTTGAACCTACTCGCAACGTCCCTATATATCTTTTAAGACCTTACTGAAATGACTATGTCTTCAAATCAGTGCGTTACCTAAGAGCGAAACCACTCTCGCTAAAATCGCATATTGAGGTTACTTGGGTATACAGAAATTGTTAATTGAAGAATAGATAACATTTTTACATAGAGAACTGAGACTATGATGAATAGAGGGAGAAACAATTTAAAGCAATTTTACCGATAGCGTCACTCAAACGACTCATTCGTTTCGCGTGCATCTCTTGATGAATCACCATCTGACTCACCATGTCCATGACGCATGTTCGTTAGTAATTAAGAGAGGGAACCATGACATACCCACAACTGCATTTAGAAATTGCCGAATCCGCGCAACTCACTCATAAAGAGAATCACTGGCCTGCGAGCATTCAGTTTCCGGTTGCACATACCGATACCATTTTTAAAGTCCCAGTGCCTAAGGAACTCAAACAACCACGTTATTTATGGTTGGTCAAAATGGACCTAAAGCAATTAGCGGATTTACTCAACCCGACTATTCATTAGCGTCTATTTAAGAATTTTTGCGGCGTTTGTGGTGTCTTGTTACAAGGCAGCGCCTATGTCATGTCATTAATATCGATAAATAAATTATCGATAAGTAAACAATAGGCACCACAACTCTGAACAGAGCATAAAGCGGCAGACAAGCCTACCGCTCAAATGGTGTCTTAGGCGATGGGCAGCTGAACGTAAAAGGTCGTCCCTTCATAAGGACTAGTATCAAAGCGAATTCGCCCTTTTTGAGTCTCGGCCATCAGTTTAGCTGAATAGGTACCCAGCCCTGTACCTCCTTGCTTACCTGCCGTCACATACTTATCAAACAACGTTGTTTGAATCTCTTGAGGAATTTCACCAACGTTGTTGATCGATACTTCACACACATCACCGACCTGATTGGTGGTCACATAAATATTTTCACCGTCTGGAGATGCCTCAACAGCATTATTCAGCAAGTTACCAAACATAGAGATACACAACATCTCTTCTGCCAACGCAATACAATCACTTGGTGCTTGATACACAATATTGATTGTGCGGTTTTGCGCCTGCATACGAAAACTGTTAACCATGCGATGCATCAGTTCCGCTAAGTTGACACGTTCTAGTTTCGGGCGATAGATACCCGCCTCAATTTTATATATATCGAGCGTACGGTTGATCATGCCTAACATCGACATGGAAGCTTCTCGTATGTTTTCAACCGAACTCATACAGTTAGGCACCCACTTGTCATTCAAAATAGCCTCACAGCTACCAATAATGGCAGATAAAGGATTTTTTAAATCATGACGTGTAATACGTTCAACATCTTCACGTAAACGTGCATTTTCAACTAAGGTATCTACCCTTTCTTCTAAAGCATCTTTAGAAAGTTTAAGTTTGATATGGGTAGCGACTCGTGCTTTGAGAATATCGGGGTTACAAGGCTTAGTGATATAATCCACGGCTCCGAGTTCAAAGCCCTTCTTCATGTCGATTGTTTCAGACTTAGCCGTTAGGAAAATGACCGGTATGTGAGCGGTTTTAGGATTGTTCTTCAGCGTTTCGCAAATTTGATAGCCATCCATCTCAGGCATCATAATATCAAGCAAGATCAAGTCAGGCTGGCGAGCATTACTGCATATTTTAAGTGCAGCGACCCCACTGTTTGCGGCTTTGATTTTATAATTGTCTTTCAAGGTATCAGCGATAATCGCAATATTGGTTGCGACATCATCGACAGCAAGAATCAAAGGCTTACTGTTTTTAGACGCCGCTTCTTTTGCTTGGCGTTCTCTATTGGCACTTTGATTTGTAGCAACAGCCGATTTAGACAGCACTCGAGGGCCATGTTTTAACATGGTCGAGACTTTATCGCGCAACGTGATTTGTGTAAAAGGTTTCACCAAAAATTGATCAACGCCGGCATCAATTGCACGATTGACCATATTCCGTTCACCTTCAGCCGTCACCATCATAAAGTGCATATTTTGGTATTGCACGTCACAGCGAATATATTGTAATAATTGGAGCCCTGTCATTCTCGGCATATTCCAATCTGAAATAATACAATCAACAGAATGATTTTTTAAAATCTTTATCGCTTCTTCGCCGTCACCAGCCATCATAATATTGTCAAAACCTAAGGAAATTAAATTATTCCTGAGGGTTTTTCTCATTAATTCAAAATCATCAACAATGAGAAAAGAGGTTGACTTGGCTGCTTCCATTATCGACTCCTAATATAAAAGACGTAAATGCCATTATTTCAATATTTGTGCCAATAGTCGCATGAGATAATGTCTAAAACAATAGATACGAGGAGAAAAGACTCAAAATCATCATGGTTTTGAGTCTTTTTAGTTTTGGCTATTGATCACAAAAACTAACCAGTGTAAAACATAAAGTTTGAATCAATCTCATAGATGATACAAAAAGTATTGCATTTTAAGTTGACTTGAAAGAAGAAGCGTGTAAATGGAAGAACTAATCCGTCGCAAACAACAAATCCAGATAAGATCTATTTTAATCCTCTCATTATGTATTGTGACGGTTATTA
>NZ_WEKT01000075.1:0-19762 GCF_009874545.1 Vibrio eleionomae
TTTTGTGAAGATTGCCAATTTTATGAAACCTTCTCTCAAAATAAGCTGTAAAATTTTACAATAAAAATAACACTAACAGTTCTTAATGCTAATTAAATAAAATTCATTAGCATTAAAAACTAAAAAAATAACACTTTTATCTTTAACAACCTACTAGATAGAGAATATCAAGCCACATCAATGAATGTAACGATATGAAAATCTCGATTTAAGCTGTACAGGTAAGGCTATATGCTCAAGTAATCGAGAATTACTCAAGCACATTTACAAGAAAGAGAGTTGCTATAGAAGCCCAGAAACAACATCCGCCAATTGATTAAATGTATTGGTTCTTGAGGAACTAGGACGCCATACTAAACCGATATTGCGATACGCCTTTTGGCCTGGAGGATCAACCACGACCAAATTTTGGTTATCTAACAAACCATGATCAATCGCCATTTGTGGAATAAATGTCGTCCCTAGGCCATTGGCTACCATTTGAACTAGGGTATGTAAGCTCGTCGCCGTAAATGGGTTGATCTTTTCTTTATCGGTTAGTTTACATGCAGAAACCGCATGCTCAGTCAGACAGTGTTCATTTTCTAACAGGAATACTGATTGATCGGGTAAATCATCATACTTTATCGGAACACGAATTGAATTAGCCTGATTACGGCTAATCACCATCCGAAATGGATCTTGTCCAACAATACGACTGTCCATCTCACCAATATCAACAGGTAATGCTAAAACCAATACATCCAATTCACCAGAACGTAACGCCATCAATAAATTGGTGGTTGTATCTTCACGTAACAGAAGATGCAATTTAGGAAAACGTAGATTAATTTCTTGTACAAGGTCACCAAGCAAAAATGGCGCAATCGTTGGAATACAGCCGAGTTTTAGCTGACCTTCCATCAAATTGCCTTGGCATAATTTCCCCAGCTCAACGAGATCCTGACCTTTCGCTAATAACTCTCTTCCCAACTTAACGACTTCTTCACCAGCCTGAGTAAAGACTAAAGGCGTTTTTTTATCCTTTTTCTCGTAAAGCGCACAACCAATCAGTTCTTCTAGGTTTTGGATCCCTTTACTTAGGGTCGATTGACTAACAAAACATCGCTGCGCCGCATCGCTAAAATGGCGGGTTTCATGTAAGGTGATGAGGTAGTGCAGTTGCTTTAAACTTGGCCACTTATTCATAATAATATTAATATTTTATTTCAATTTATCGTTCAGGCTTTGCCGCGCCTGTTCATCGCTTTTTTCGATTGACACAATCTATTTTATTCGCTTTTTTCTATACTAACCTTTGTACTATAGTTTGTCTTGTAGTTACACGGAAATGAGTTAACTCAACGTGTTTTAACTCAGATAAAACTAAAACATTAGGAGCAAAAAATGGTACTAGTAGGTCGCAAAGCCCCTGACTTTACTGCTGGAGCTGTTCTAGGCAACGGTGAAATCGTTGATTCATTCAACCTTTCTGATTACATCAAAGGTAAGAAAGCTGTTGTATTTTTCTACCCACTAGACTTCACTTTCGTTTGCCCATCTGAAATCATCGCATTCGACAAACGTCTAGCTGACTTCCAAGAAAAAGGCTGTGAAGTAATCGGTGTTTCAATCGACTCTGTATTCTCTCACAACGCATGGCGTAACACTTCTGTAGATAAAGGCGGTATCGGTGAGGTTAAATACCCACTTGTTGCTGATACTACTCACGAAGTTGTTAGCGCTTACGATGTTGTTGATCCAAATGGTCCTGGCATTGCACTTCGCGGTTCTTTCCTAATCGACGAAGAAGGCGTTGTTCGTCACCAAGTAATCAACGATGGTCCTCTTGGTCGTAACATCGATGAAATGCTACGTATGGTTGACGCACTAGCATTCCACCAAGAACACGGTGAAGTATGTCCTGCACAGTGGGAAAAAGGTAAATCAGGTATGAAAGCTTCTCCAGACGGCGTTGCATCTTACCTAGCTGAACACACAGCTGACCTAGATAAAAAATAAGAACACTTTATCGCCCGTGCTCAACTCGGGTGAGTGGTTGGAATTAAGAGCAAAAGCCAAACCAATCAGGATAAAGTAAAGCCTTCAAATCCCGGAGCCATCGCTCCGGGATTTTTTTATGATCCAATCAGCGCTAAACTGTTACATTGCTCTCCCCCGTTTAGAAAGGAACCTAAACACATGAATTATCAGTTGGAAGTCTGTATCGATAATATCGAGTCTCTTCAATATGCACTAGCAGGCGGCGCAACTAGAATTGAACTTTGCTCTTCGCTTGATCTTGGAGGCTTGACTCCCAGTTTCGGTTTTATGCGCTTGGCGTCTAACTTAAGTTCCGCCCCAATTTATGCCATGATTCGTCCCAGACAAGGGGATTTTCTTTATGTTCCATCGGAAATTGAACAGATGATGTGGGACATTGAATCAGCAGCAAAGGCTGGATTAACTGGCGTTGTTCTAGGCGTGTTAACCGAAGATAGTGACGTGAACAAACATGCACTTAAAATCCTTGTCGACTACGCTCATTCTCTCTCTCTAAATGTGACATTTCATCGTGCGATTGATGTATGTCGCGATTACCGACAAGCAATGGAAACAATCATAGAGCTAGGTTGTGAGCGAGTACTTACATCAGGTCAAGCAAGTTCAGCGGAAAAAGGAATTGCTGCGATAAAAGAGATGGTGACCATTGCTAACGGTAGAATCGCTATCATGGCTGGTGCGGGTGTTAATGCAGGGAACGTTCGTGCAATTATCGAACAGACTGGAGTTCAAGAAGTCCATATGTCCGGTAAAACCTCTCGCCCAAGCAAAATGAAACCTACCGCGCAAGAAGCCTATATGGGTAACGAAGAGTGCGATGATTCGCTCATTCCCATTACCAGTACCGCAGCTATTGAAGCGGTCGCACATCTCTTACGTTAAATGATTTTCTTATGATCGGATCATATCATCAATGGATTGTTCGCCAATATGGCGAACATCTTTGCCTTTAACAAAGTAGATGATGTATTCACAAATATTTTGGCAACGATCACCAATACGCTCAATAGCTCTTGCCGACCACATCACTTGTAAAATATGAGGAATATTTTCGGGAGTCTCCATCATGTACGTCATTAATTGCCGAATCACCGCTTCAACTTCACGATCCAACCCATCATCAAGCTTATAAATTTCCGCAGCGGCTTCAACATCCATACGAGCAAATGCATCTAACACTTGATGCAACATAGAAATGGCTGAGCGGCATAATGGCTCCAGTGATACTTGAAATTGACGCTCGTCAGAGGGGCTTTCAATGGTGACATAAGCCATTTTAGTGGCAACATCACCAATACGTTCCAAATCGGTGATTGTTTTGATGATCGCCATAATCAAACGCAAATCTTTAGCCGTTGGCTGACGCTTGGCGATAATCCGCGTGCAGGCTTCATCAATAGAGACTTCCAACGCGTTAACTTTATGATCGTCTTTAACCACTTTACGTGCTAATTCGGCATCATCCTTATGTAAGGCATGCATAGCATAAGACAACTGCTGCTCAACCAGCCCCCCCATTGTTAACACATGAGTACGAATGGATTCTAGTTCAGCATTAAATTGCCCTGAGATATGTTTACCTAGCTGCATATACGTTCCTTTACTACTCTGGGTAACATTAACCGTAGCGACCAGTAATATAGTCTTCCGTCTTTTTCATCGATGGGGATGTAAAAATTGAATCCGTATCTGAATACTCGACCAACTTCCCCATATGGATAAACGCTGTGTAATCGCTTACCCGAGCAGCTTGCTGCATGTTATGTGTCACAATCACAACGGTATAACGCCGTTTAAGATCATGGATAAGTTCTTCAATGGTCAGGGTTGAAATAGGGTCCAACGCAGATGTGGGCTCATCAAGCAAGAGCACTTCCGGTTCAATAGCAATCGCTCTTGCGATCACTAGACGCTGTTGCTGTCCCCCGGATAAACCAAATGCATTTTCATGTAACCGATGTTTTACTTCATCCCATAACGCCGCGGCTCGTAATGATCGCTCAACGGCATCATCCAAAGTACGACTATTTTTCACACCCTGTAAGCGCAGCCCATAAACGACGTTTTCATAGATGGATTTAGGAAAAGGATTCGGCCGCTGGAATACCATCCCAACACGACGGCGCAATGTAGGAACATCGACATCATGATGATAGACATTTTTACCGTGAAGTTTCACTTCACCCTCGATTCGGCACCCTTCAACAAGATCATTCATCCTATTAATGCACCGCAACAAGGTCGATTTACCGCACCCAGAAGGTCCAATGAATGACGTCACTTTTCCCTTTGGCAAACGCATCGTAATATCAAAAAGCGCTTGATAATCTTGATTATAATAAAGATTAAGCCCTTCGATCGAAATCGCTGTTTGCTTATCTGTTAGGTTATTCACGTCGAGTGGCGTTTCATATCCTAACGTTTGATTCACTGAAAACATGCTTAATCTTGTCCTAATGTTCGGTATTTCTCCCGCAAATTATTGCGAATACTAATTGCGGTTAGGTTTAAACTAATAATAACAGCTACTAATAAAAATGCTGTGGCATAAACGAGTGGCCTCGCTGCTTCAATATTGGTGGTCTGAAAACCAAGATCGTAAATATGAAATCCTAAATGCATAAATTTACGTTCTAAATGCAAGTAAGGAAACTGATTATCTACAGGTAAATTAGAAGCAAGCTTCACTACCCCCACCAGCATCAAGGGTGCAACCTCTCCCGCGGCTCGAGCAATCGCTAAGATTAAACCAGTGATCATGGCTGGACTCGCCATCGGCAATACTATTTTCCACACCGTTTCAAATTGCGTTGCGCCAAGCGCCAATGAACCATGACGAATTGAGTTAGGTATTCGAGTCAGGCCCTCTTCAGTAGCAACAATAACGACAGGCAATGTTAATACCGCTAGAGTCAATGCAGACCATAACAAGCCCGGTGTACCGAATGTTGGCGCAGGTAAACGGTCAGCAAAAAATAACTTATCGATCTCCCCACCGATGGTATAAACAAAGAAACCAAGTCCAAATACACCATAAACGATGGATGGAACCCCCGCTAAATTAATCACGGCAACACGAATTAGCCGCGTAAACATATTGTCTTTGGCGTATTCATGAAGGTAGACCGCTGCGACTATGCCTAATGGCATCACAACGATCGACATTAATAACACAAGTAAAATCGTGCCAAATATGGCAGGGAATACTCCCCCCTCTGAATTGGATTCTCGTGGGTTATCCGATAAAAAAATCCAAACACCTTTGGCCCAGTGTGTCACTTTTTCAGTCCAAGACATCGCGTTGGGATACCACATTCTTAGCACCTGAGCGATTGGCACTAACACTTTCTCACCGGTCATATCCTGTAAAATAACGGCTTGCTGCCCTAGTTGATCTCGCAATTGGTCAATCTTATCTTCGGCTAAAGACATGCGATTATCGAGATCGTTCTTATTAAGTCGATACTCGGTTAGATAAGCGGGCGTCATCGTACCATTCAATTCTTTACGCCGCTTTTCTAGTCGTAACATCTCTAGTTTATGACCATAGACTTTGATCTTTTGTTCAATGAGTTCATGAACTTGCGATCTGATTGCTTGAGCCTGAGCCATACCTTTTGCTACATGAGCTTTCACCTCTTTTTCTATGCGGCCTGAGGTTGAAACATAACCTACCGGAAGGCCATAAAATTGGCCATTATTCTCCCGATCAATGACAGCCCAGCCTTGAGGTTGTGTCTCATCATGAAGCTTCACATTCAAAATAGAGATAAAATCCGCAGGGTTTCTCTCGCGATTAGCAATCTTGATATTTAAACGTATTGCCGACTCTTTTCCTTGTAATTTCTTATTCAATCCGGCGGCATGAATATGAGAGATTGGCACTTCATCGCGACTATAAAGTTGACCGACTAACATTTTATTATCTTCGGTATGCCACATATAAAGTGGCGCAGGCCAAAAATACGTCAACCCTTTCCAACCAATTAATAGCAGTAACCCCAGCACCGAGATTAAACTGATGCTTACAGCTCCTCCTGTTAACCAAATCCAGGGAGCACCTGAACGAAACCAATTAAGTAGTCTCATATATGATCCCTATAAAGCACGATACTTTTCTCGTAAACGTTGGCGAACCCATTCAGCTAACGAGTTAACAGCAAATGTAAAAATAAAGAGGATTAATGCGGCTAAGAACAAGATTCTAAAGTGTGAACTGCCCATCTCAGATTCGGGTAACTCAACGGCAATAGTCGCCGAGAGCGTGCGCATTCCTTCGAAGATATTCCAGTCCATAATTGGCGTGTTACCCGTTGCCATTAATACGATCATCGTCTCACCAACCGCGCGACCTAATCCCATCATGATGGCAGAAAAAATACCGGGACTTGCAGTTAACAGCACCACATGAATCAGCGTTTGCCAAGGAGTCGCCCCAAGCGCTAACGAACCATCCGACAGATGTTTAGGCACAGAAAAAATAGCATCTTCAGCGATCGTAAAAATCATCGGAATAACGGCAAACCCCATGGCGAACCCAACAACCAAAGCGTTACGTTGATCAAAATCGATACCGTGTTGAACTAAAAAGACGCGGACATCCCCACCAAATAACCAAGCTTCAATCTGCTGGTTATAGTTCATAACTACCGCTATCACGAGAACGATCACGGGCATCAGAATAATAACATGCAAACCGCTCGGAATTTTTCTTAGCCACTGACGCGGTAATGTTGTCCATATAAAGCCAGCCACCATTGTTGATAACGGTAACAAGATCATTAATGACACCACCGAAGTAAGATGGCTCTCGACTAGTGGGGCGAACCAAAGTCCGGCAAGAAACCCGATAATAACGGTGGGCAGAGCCTCCATCAATTCAACGGTTGGTTTTACGATACGACGCATCTTAGGTGTCATAAAATAAGCGGTATAAATCGCACCAAATACCGCAATGGGAACCGCAAATAGCATTGCATAAAATGCAGCTTTGAGCGTACCAAACGCTATCGGCACTAAACTGAACTTAGCTTCAAATTTATCGCTCGCAGAAGTCGATTGCCAAACATACTGAGGCTCTGGGTAGTGCTCATACCAGACCTTCTCCCATAATGATGATATGGACACTTCCGGATAATCATTCGTCATTTCAGAAACAGCAAACTGCTGACCATTCCATGTCAGAACATAACGCTCGTTATCAGACATTGCCGCTAGTAACGGTGCCTTCGAAAATACCTTTTTAGAAAACACAGTCTTATGGCTTGTGGTGTAGTGATCTTGCACCGTACCATCACGGTGAAAACTATAAAAACCTTTGCGATAGGTATCTGGTAATAAGAACTGAGTTTGCTTTGCAAGCTGAAATTCTCGGATTTCTTGTAGGCTTCTTTGTCCATTATTTAACACATCAAACCACTGACTCACCGTATCATTTTGATAGCGAACCAATAAGGAGTATGCGCCCGCTAATAAACGAATGTTAGCGACTTTCTCTTTGGGATGTTTTTCTGCTAAATCGATGATTTCCCGTACCACAAAGCGGTCTTTTTTACGCTCAGACACAATTAAATCATTACCGTTACGTAAATATAAAGTCTTACCATCAGGCGTCATCAACAGTTGATCAAGGTGATCAAACAACGATGGGAATCGATATTGATGGATTAATTGACTATCACCTTTCGTTCCCCATCGTAACAATACCGACTTATCTGCTAGATAAGATGCAAATGTCACCTCATCGCCAGTGACGACAAAAGTAAAATTGTTCACCTCACTATCTGCTGGTGCTAATTGATAATTATATTGCGTCAAATACGGCTTGAACTGTCGAGTATTGCTGGTAATCTGATACTTAAACTGGGGTTTGGCGATGACAACGTGATTAGAAGGATCACGCAGCGCAAACCAGCCATAATCAGAAGGCATCGTGGCAATTTGACTGATGGGCATCATCAGTTGCTGCGAAAACTCAGGATGTTGTGATTTTGTTCCTAGTGACCAAAATTGAGCCATACCATCGTCGTTTAACGCAAACAAATGTTTACCATAATCGTCGATAGCTATTCTTTTCACATGAGCAATAGGAAGTGCTTGGTGAATCACTTGAGAATGAAACTTAGCGCCACTAAAAAGTGGAATGACAACTGACGCAAGATAGACAAAAATCAGGACTAAGGCACCAAGAACTGCGACACCTCCACACTTAACAGCGATACGGATGAATCGATCTTTAAAAATCCTTTGTCGGTCTCTTTGATTCAAAGAGAAATCGCTTTGCGCCATGAATTACTCTACCTGAGATGCCCTTCGGGCAGTATATGTCGTTTAAATGACAGATATATTACATCGTCTATTTAAGCGCCTGAAAAAACAAGAAGTCTTTAATTTAGAGGCGTATTGTTACATTCTGCAATAAAACTGTCATATAAAAGCCCTAATTTGCATGGTTAAGATTGATTTTCCGGTGAAAGGTGTTGTAAATGAGTGGCGACAAACTCTACATAGACAAAGAATTAAGTTGGCTCTCGTTCAATGAGCGAGTGTTACAAGAAGCTGCAGATAAGACTGTACCACTGATAGAGCGCGTTCGTTTCCTCGGTATCTTCTCTAACAATTTAGATGAATTTTACAAAGTTCGCTTTGCTGACGTAAAACGCAGGATTTTAATTAATAGCGAACAAGGCGGCAATGACAGCGACAAACACCTTCTCGCTCAGATGCAGCAAAAAGCCCTCAAATTAGACAGAGATTTTGACAATCTATATAACGAACTGATTCTTGAAATGGCTCGCCGGCATATTTTTTTGGTCAACGAAACTCAACTTGATGAAAGCCAGAAACGCTGGATCACTCGTTACTTCAATAATGAAGTTCTCCCCCACATCACACCATTGCTCATGAATGATGATATTGATGTGCTGCAATTCTTGAAAGATGAGTACGCTTACATCGTTGTCGACCTAAAAAAAAATCAACACTCTAACTATGCGCTTGTTGAAATACCGACGGATCATTTGCCACGTTTTGTACTTGTCCCTGAAGCCAAAGGGAAAAGACGTAAGACTGTCATATTACTGGATAACATTATTCGTTTTTGTCTTGATGAACTTTTCCGCGGTTTTTTTGATTATGATGAACTCTCTGGCTACGCGATGAAAATGACCCGTGATGCAGAATACGATCTTAGCCACGAAGTCGAATACAGCTTGCTAGAACAGATGTCTGAAGGGTTAAGCCAGCGTTTAACCGCTATGCCTGTACGCTTTGTCTACGAGCGGGAAATGCCTGAACAAATGCTTAGCTTTCTGTGCGATAAATTGAAGATCTCACATTACGATAGTCTGTTACCCGGTGGGCGATATCATAATTTTAAAGACTTTATTGGTTTTCCCAATTTAGGGCGAGCCTACCTAGAAAATAAACCCATGCCGCCGATGAAATGTTCGGATTTCGAGGGCTATGCCAACGCATTTGATGCTATTCGTGATAAAGATATTTTGTTGCACTACCCTTATCACCAGTTTGATCACATCACAGAATTAGTGCGCCAAGCGTCGTTCGATCCCAAAGTGATCAGTATTAAAATCAATATTTATCGAGTGGCTAAAAATTCTCGTCTGATGAACTCTCTCGTTGATGCTGTCCACAACGGTAAACGTGTGGTCGTAGTCGTTGAGCTACAGGCTCGCTTTGATGAAGAGGCCAATATTGAGTGGTCGAAGATTTTGACCGAGGCTGGTGTACAAGTCATCTTTGGTGTACCAGGAATGAAAATTCACTCCAAGTTATTACTTATCTCACGTAAAGAAGAACATGATTTTGTCCGTTATGCCCATATCGGAACGGGTAACTTTCATGAAAAAACAGCTCGTATTTATACTGACTTTGCGTTTTTAACAGCGGATACTGACTTAACAACGGAAGTGCGTAACGTATTTGCCTACATAGAAAACCCTTATCGCCCGGTAAAATTCAATCAACTTATCGTGTCACCGCGCAACTCTCGTCAGCAACTTTATCGAATTATTGATAACGAAATAGCTCACGCAAAAGCAGGCAAAAAAGCAGAAATTAAACTAAAGGTGAATAATCTAGTTGATAAGGGCTTGGTCAACAAACTCTACGGAGCCAGTGCCGCGGGTGTGAAAATTAATATGATTATTCGGGGCATGTGCTCACTCGTTCCCGGAGTGGAAGGAGTGAGTGAGAACATCCGTATCATCAGTATTGTCGACCGATTCTTAGAGCACCCACGAGTGATTATTACTCATAATGACGGCGCTCCTCAGGTATGGATTTCTTCTGCTGACTGGATGACTCGAAACATTGATCATCGCATTGAAGTGGCAACTCCCATCAAAGATCCACGTTTAAAACAACGAATTATTGATATTATTAATATTCAGTTTACCGATACCGTTAAAGCCAGAGTTATCGACAAAGAGATGTCTAATCACTATGTTGATAGAGGAAACAGGAAAAAAATTCGTTCACAAGTCGCAATTTATGACTATTTAAAAAATGTCGAACGGCGCAATCGAAAAATGATGAAAGAAGAGACTCATGAATCAACCTTATGACACGCGAGATATCGCAGCAATTGATTTAGGTTCAAACAGCTTCCATATGGTGGTCGCCAAGGTTATTGGTAAAGACTTACAAATTATCAGTCGCCACAAACAGCGAGTGCGTTTAGCGCTTGGCCTAGACGAACAAAAAAACTTAGATGATGACGCTATCGAGAGAGGATTAGACTGTCTCACTATGTTTGCCGAGCGCCTACAGGGATTTTCGGTGGATAACGTTCGTATTGCTGCAACTCATACTCTTCGTCAAGCTAACAATACTCAGTTGTTCATCCAGCGCGCTAAGGAAGTGCTTCCGTTCCCTATCGAAGTCATTCCAGGCACAGAAGAAGCGCGTTTGCTTTACCTTGGTGTTGCTCACACGCAACCCCAAGCGGAGTCTATGCTCGTGGTTGATATTGGTGGAGGCAGTACAGAGCTCGTCATTGGTCAAGGTTTTGAAGCTGAACTCGTCAATAGCAAACAAATGGGCTGTGTGAGTTACACCAACCGCTTTTTTGCTAACGGGAAATTATCCAAAAAGAATTTTGCTCTGGCGATTCTCGCAGCTCAGCAACGACTTGAATCCCTTGCCTCACGCTATCGGAAAAAAGGCTGGCAAGTTGCATTTGGCTCATCAGGTACTGCAAAAGCCATTTATGAAGCGCTGATTGGCATGGGTTACTCCGACGGTATTATTACCGCTGAACGCCTAGATAAGCTGATTGATAAGCTCTGCTCTTGGCCAACCATCAATGATATCCGACTCGATGGGTTATCAGATGAGCGTAAACCCGTATTCGCCGCGGGCGTTGCTATTATGTCGGCTATTTTTAATGATCTGAAAATAAAGGAAATGCATTTTTCAGACGGCGCGTTGCGAGAAGGTCTCCTATATGAAATGGAAGACCGCTTTAAATACTCCGATATTCGCTTAAGAACAGCCGAAGCGCTTGCAAATAAACACGCCGTCGATCTTGAACATGCCGCTAAAGTGCGTGGTCACGCGCGTGAATTTTTAGAGCAAGTCTCTACAGAAATTGGGATCAAAAAAGAGAGTGAATTAGTTTCTCTACTCGAATGGGGAGCTCTACTTCATGAAGTGGGGCTTAACATCAGTTATCAAGCTTTTCACCGTCACTCAGCCTATATTTTACGTAATACCAATATGCCCGGCTTTAACAGTGAGCAGCAACAAGTGTTGGCGACGCTGGTGCGCTTTCAACGCAAAGCTCTCAAGCTCAATGAAATGGGTTCTTTTTCATTATTTAAGAAAAAACATGTGTTAGGAATAATCCGCGTGCTACGCCTAGCTATTTTAGTCAATGGACAGCGCAATGATGACCCGTTGCCTGAGTTGGCGTTATCGATCGAAGATGACACATGGTCACTCACATGCACTAATCCCAACTGGCTTGAGGAAAATCGCCTACTCCATGCGGATTTACTAACGGAACAACAATATTGGAATAGCGTGGGCTGGGATCTAAATTTCTAATCTTAAGAACCGTGTTTAAACTACGTTAGAGAGCAATGGTCAGCTCTTCCTTTACTGACCATTGTCTTTACTCAACCTAATCATAGATGCCCACTTTGGCTAATTCATGTTTCGCCAGCTCGGCTGGAACCGCTAAATACCCTTCCCTTTGTACCAATCTTTGCCCCTGTTTAGAGTAAATAAAGCGCAAAAATTCACGCTCAATGGGTGATAATGGATGCGCAGGGTTTTTATTCACATAAATATACAGGTAGCGAGATAATGGATATCGTCCGGTGAATATATTTTCTTGGGTTGGTTCAACATAATCATCCCCTTCTCGTGAAATAGGGATTAACTTCACACCAGAAACACGATATCCCATTCCCGAATAGCCGATCGTCGTGATTGAAGATGCCACTGACTGGACAACAGAGGCAGATCCAGGCTGCTCATTCACACCGCGTTTAAAATCACCACCACACAAGGCTACTTTTTTAAAGTAACCATAAGTGCCAGAGACAGAGTTACGCCCAAACAGCTGGATACTGCGCTTTCCCCATTGATAAGGAATGCCTAGTTGAGACCAAGTGGTCATCATCTTATTGCCACCACAATTGAGGGTCGATGAAAAAATAGCATCGATTTGCTCGAAACTAAGCCCCTTAATTGGATTGTCTTTATGTACAAAAATACCTATAGCATCGATAGCGATTTTTAATTCTGTTGGAGGGTACCCATGGTCACGCTCAAAAACATCATTTTCACGTGAACGCATCTTACGACTCATAGGACCGAACTGAGCAGTGCCTTCATTAAGCGCTGGTGGAGCGGTAGCAGAACCAGATGCCTGAACTTGTGCATTGATATTAGGATAAATAGATTTGAATTCTTCAACCCATAAGGTTGTTAACCCCGCTAGGGTATCTGATCCCACACTAGTTAAACTGCCTGCAATACCAATACTTTTTTGATAAGTCGGCAGTTCAGAGCAATGTACCGCCATTGAGGCGGTACATGAAAATAAGCTAATAATAGCTAAAGCAAAATATTTAAAATTAATTGGTTGTTTCTTCGTCATTTACAATCAATCTCTTTGGTAACACGAAGGAGAACTGACTACCAACACCAACTTCGCTTTGAATTTCTAGTCTGGACTCATGATGAGACAACGCGTGCTTCACAATAGCAAGCCCAAGTCCACTTCCGCCAGTATCGCGCGAACGAGCTTTATCAACACGATAGAATCGCTCTGTTAAACGGTGTAGATGTTGCGGTTCAATACCATCTCCAGTATCGGCAACCTCAAGACAAGCACCTTGGATTGAGCGATACCAACGCACCGTAATTTCAGCGCCTGGTGGTGTGTATTTCACCGCGTTATACACCAAGTTTGAAATGGCACTGTGTAATTGTTCTTCGTCGCCCAATACTGTTAAAGATTTATCCACTTCAAAATGGAATTGATGCCCTGCATCTCCACTTAAACTTTGAGCTTCTTTTTCTAAAATCTCAAGCATCGCAGGAACATTCACTTTGTCTTCTAGTTCATGCATTGGAGATGCTTCGATTTTAGATAACGTTAGCAACTGGTTCACCAAGCTATTCATACGCGCTAACTGTTGCGTCATTACCCCATGCGCCTTGCTCCACATAGGTCCAACAACCATATCCGGATCTTCGGTCATTTCTAAATAACCTTGTAAAACAGTCATTGGGGTGCGTAATTCGTGAGAAACGTTGGCAAAAAAGTTACGTCGCATGCCTTCAAGCTGTTTGAGTTGGGTAACATCACGTACCACCATCAAATGTTCACCTTCGGTATAAGGCACAATACGTAACTCCAATGAACGAGCGACGTTAAGTGGTGAACGCATTTCCAGAGGCTCAGTAAAGTCATCTTTTTGCAGGTATTTAATGAAATCAGGTGTACGAATAAGATTGGAAATAGGCTGGCCCGCATCATCTGGCCAATGGAACCCCAGTAGGTGTTGCGCTAAGCGGTTACACCAAACAATGTTGCCTTCAGATCGAAATACGACCACAGCATCAGGCAACGATTCTGCACCGTTACGGAAACGACGAATTAAATTACTAAGCTCTTTACGTTTTTTACGCTGACGCTGCTGCAGACGGTATAAGCCATTAAACAAGGACTCCCACTGTCCGGAACCGGATGGTGGCGTTAAGCGTTTTTCGTCCCATAACCACGCGGATAAACGAATTTGATTGCGTAGATGCCACAATAACTGTAACACTGTTGCAGCAAATAATAGCCAAGACAGATACCCAAAGATCGAACCGACGATGATCCAAGGTAAGTAAAAAAAAGCCAGCTCCCAAGCCAGCTTTCTCCAAGTGAGTCGTTCAACCATAGTGCTCTGAGACGATCCTTATGCTTTGGTTGAGAAACGGTAACCAGCTCCACGTACCGTTTGAATTAGTTTGTCATGCCCAGCATCTTCCAACGCTTTACGTAAACGTCGAATATGAACATCAACAGTACGGTCTTCAACATAAACGTTGGTACCCCATACGTTGTTCAGCAATTGCTCGCGGCTATAAACACGCTCTTGGTGAGTCATAAAGAAGTGTAACATCTTAAACTCTGTTGGCCCCATGTCGAGCGGAGAATCATCAGAGGTAACGCGATGAGAAACAGGATCCAACTTCAAACCTTGAACATCAATTACATCTTCTAATGCCGTTGGTGTAACACGACGAATCACTGCTTTTAAGCGCGCCACCAGCTCTTTAGGTGAAAATGGCTTAGTGATATAATCATCAGCACCAACTTCAAGGCCTCGTACTTTATCTTCTTCTTCACCACGAGCAGTCAACATGACAACCGGAATGTTACGTGTTAATTCTTCACGTTTCATGTGCTTGATAAAGTTGATACCACTACCACCAGGTAGCATCCAATCCAACAAAACGAGATCAGGGAAGGGTTCACAGAGTCTACTGACCGCAGTGTCATAATCTTCTGCTTCCACTGCTTGGTAACCTTTCTGTTCGAGTACAAAGCACAACATCTCACGAATAGGTGCTTCATCCTCAACCACCAGAATCCTTCTAGACATAATTAAATAACCTTTGCTTTTAATTAACGTTATGCATTATCAGAAATAATTATGACACTTTTGTGACCCTTGCAAACAATTTTTCATATAACTTTCGCATCAAATTCATTCAAATCAACACACGATTGTCTAGGACTTTGTATTAGAGATCCCCTATCATAGTCGGGTTCGAATAAGGAAAAGAGAAATATGTGGTTTAAAAACTGTATGGTTTACCGTGTGAATCGCGATGTAGACTTTAATGCTGACAAGCTCGAAGAACAACTGGCCGAATTCCGTTTTACTCCATGTGGCAGCCAAGACAAGCAAAAATTTGGTTGGGTTCATGCGATGGGTAAACACGGTGACATGATGACTCATGTAAGTGAAGACCGCATCCTAGTCTGTGCCAAAAAAGAAGAAAAAATGCTTCCTGCTTCAGTAATCAAAGAGTCTTTAGCAGACAAAATTGAAATACTTGAATCGCAAGAAGGTCGTCCACTGAAAAAAACAGAAAAGGACACCATCAAAGAAGAAATAGTGATCGATTTACTACCTCGCGCTTTTTCTCGTAGCCATTTAACGTATGTTTTAATTCTACCGAGCCAAGGACTTATCCTAGTAGATGCAAGCAGTTACAAAAAAGCTGAAGATGTGTTGGCTTTATTGCGTAAAAGCATCGGTAGCTTACCTGTTGTTCCTGCTATCCCTGAAACACCAGTAGAAGCAACATTAACGGAATGGGTACAAAATGGGAATCTTCCGCAAGGCTTTAATCTTTTAGATGAAGCGGAGCTTAAATCGGTGATGGACGATGGAGCTATTGTTCGCTGTAAGAAACAAGAACTGACTAGTGATGAAATCTTAAGTCACATTCAAGCGAATAAAGTCGTGACAAAGCTTGCTCTTAATTGGCAAGAGCGTATTGATTTTATCTTGGCAGAAGATTGCAGTATCAAACGCATCAACTTTAGTGATGAACTAAAAGATGAGAACGAAGATATCCCTCGTGAAGATCAAGCCGCTCGTTTTGATGCCGATTTCTCCCTCATGTGTGGCGAATTCAGCGCATTTCTACCTAATTTATTTGAAGTATTAGGTGGCTTGCCATCCGCTGAAAACTAATAGCTTCAACGCTTCAACTGTAAGAGTTGGAGCGTTTTCTCAATTGCCCCTATTCATTGTAATGTATTTGGCGTAAAATTTGCGCCCCTCCAATACCATCAGGTGGTATTGGCCTGACTTGAGATCAGAATTGAGAAAGAAGCAATGACTACAGAAAAACCATTCGTTCCTGAACTATTATCACCAGCAGGTAGCCTTAAAAACATGCGTTACGCCTTTGCTTACGGTGCAGATGCCGTCTATGCAGGCCAACCGCGCTACAGCCTTCGTGTACGTAATAATGAATTTAACCATGAGAACCTAAAAGTCGGTATTGACGAAGCTCATGCCCTTGGTAAAAAATTCTATGTGGTATGTAATATTCAGCCACATAACTCTAAATTAAAAACCTTTATCCGCGATTTAAAACCCGTTGTAGACATGGGCCCTGACGCTCTTATCATGTCTGACCCAGGTTTGATCATGATGGTTCGTGAAGCTTTTCCAGACATGGTTATTCACCTATCAGTACAAGCGAACGCAGTAAACTGGGCAACGGTAAAATTCTGGGCAGCAAATGGTGTAGAGCGCGTAATTGTTTCACGCGAACTGTCTTTGGAAGAAATTGCTGAGATTCGTGAAAACTGTCCTGATACAGAAATCGAAGTCTTCGTACACGGCGCACTTTGCATGGCTTATTCTGGTCGTTGCCTACTATCTGGCTACATCAACAAACGCGATCCAAACCAAGGAACGTGCACTAACGCATGCCGTTGGGAATATAAAGTCGAACAAGGTAAAGAAGACGACGCAGGTCAAATCGTTGAAGCCTTTGATCCTAAAGCCGACCAAGCTCAAGCTATCGAAGTTCAAAATGAACGCCCAGATGCGGCTATTGGCCTAGGAAAACCTAGTGATGAAGTTGTTCTGCTTTCAGAAAGTCACCGTCCAGAAGAGAAAATGGCAGCCTTCGAAGATGAACATGGCACTTACATCATGAACTCGAAAGATCTTCGCGCCATTCAACACGTTGATCGTTTAACAAAAATGGGCATTCACTCATTAAAAATTGAAGGCCGTACTAAATCCTTCTATTACTGCGCTCGTACAGCGCAAGTTTACCGCAAAGCAATCGATGATGCCGTTGCTGGAAAACCTTTTGATGAGTCATTAATGACCACGCTAGAAAGCCTAGCTCACCGTGGTTACACTGAAGGATTCCTTCGCCGTCATACTCATGATACTTACCAAAACTATGACTACGGCTACTCAGTGTCTGACGCCCAGCAATTTGTTGGTGAATTTACAGGGAAACGCCGTGGTAACCTTGCAGAAGTGGAAGTGAAAAATAAATTCCTAACAGGCGATCAATTAGAGCTCATGACGCCAAATGGTAATGTTATTTTCACACTTGAAACAATGGAAAACCGCAAGAGCGAAGTCGTAACTGATGCAAAAGGTAGTGGCCATTTTGTCTTTATTCCTGTTCCAGAAGAATTGAATCTTGAGTACGCATTGCTAATGCGTAACCTACAATCAGGACAAGATACGCGAAATCCAACAGGCAAATAAACCATGGCATTGTTGATTAAATCAAAATGTACTAATTGTGATATGTGCGAGCCGGAGTGCCCAAACAACGCGATTTTCATGGGGGAAGAGATTTATGAAATCGATCCGAACCTATGTACTGAGTGTAAAGGTCACTATGAAAAGCCGACCTGTCAGTCAGTTTGCCCAATAAATAACTGTATCATTACCGATCCAGACAATGTTGAAACTGAAGAGCAATTACTCGAGAAGTTTGTCATTATCCAAGGCCTAGCCTAATGAAAAGCCCAATCTATCGATTGGGCTTTCTTATATTGTTTCAATGCAAGATAACTATTTTTCAGCCAAACCTTTACTGTTCAAATAGTCCTTAATGTATGGGCGAGACTCTTGGCTCAGTTTTTCAGTAATCTGTTCTGACCATCCCTGCTGCTTAGTATTACTAGAACGAGATGCATAATACTCATGCATAGTTTGGTCATATTGTTTTACTTGTTCAATATCTAGAGGTTGGTAGCTATTTTCATGAACAATCACATCAGCAGGTAAGCGTGGCTTCAGTTGTGGATCTTGATCAGGCACACCTAAACACATACCAAATAACATTGCAGTGTGCTTAGGCAATTCAAGTAATGCATCGACCTCTTTAGGATTATTACGCAGCCCACCGATATAGACACCACCGAGCCCCATAGACTCAGCTGCCAATAAACAGTTCTGCGCCATTATCCCAGCATCAACTGCACCAATTAGAGTCAGCTCCATAAATTCAGGTTTAACCGCCTCATTCAGAGTGTAGTGGCGTGCATAATCAATACAAAACACCAAAAACTCAGCAGCAGACTCAACATAAGCTTGATTACCCGCATACTTAGCTAATTGTTTACGCTTTTCAGGATCGGTCACGCGAATGATAGAAATTACTTGTAATAGGCTAGATGAAGAAGCGGCGATACCACTTGCAATGATAGTATCGAGTTGATCTTTACTGATCGGAGTCGATTTAAAAGATCGAATCGAACGATGACCTTGAATTGTCTCTATAACCGAGTTCATTATCACTCCTTTTATGGTTTAGTAGTGTTGCCCGTTATCGTAGTACTCATTTGGATTCAACGCTGTAAATACAACTGCAACATCCACTTCTTTCTTTAATACGTCTCTGACTTTATCGGTAATGATTTGCGCTACTTGATCCTGAACTTCTTGGCCACGGTTAAACCAGCACACTTCAATAAAGGGATACGCGGCAGACACTTCACCGTCAAAGAAGAAGGTAGAGAAAAGATATTCAAGGGTAAAATCTTCTCGAGGACAAGCCATTAAAGGCTGAAGTTCATCAACTAGGGTTTCAGAGATTGCTTGCACCGTTTGTGGTTCAAGGGCGCGAAATCGTAAATGTGGCATTGGTAAAATCCTTCTGTTTTACACGATGATAACAGTTAAGGAAACATGCTGCGAATAATGAATAATTCAAGAAAGATGAATTTATCTGCCAATAGGAAAATAAAAAAAGGCGATCATTCAGCCTTGATCGCCTTTAACCAATCTTCTTTCCTTCACTCGATGACTGGTATCAGATTATCTGTAACGTCTAACTAACCACAGTGGGACTTGATAACCTACCGAGATATACCTTGATTATCCCGATACAAAACACTCTATCACAGTATCCTTATTAATTAAATGATAATAATTATCATTTAATTAATATTGGTAAAATATCACATCTACAACTTCATCTAGTCATCAAGTTCTAGCTTGGCCAATGCCAAATCGGAGTATCAAACATACCTTGGTCACATATGTAATACCAATCTCACTAATTAACTGGTCAATATGGTCCAATCTCTAAAGCAGAGCGACATGACTCTGCTTTTGTCTGCACAAAAACGATTCCAAGCACTACACAACTTGTCGACAATATCGTCGTAACATTCAAAACACCTATTGGC
>NZ_WEKT01000076.1:0-19131 GCF_009874545.1 Vibrio eleionomae
GTGATGAAATCGAGTTGCCTCTACTGGTTCGAATGTATTGTTATGAGCATCGAATGCTTTTCGCATGCATATTCGTAATCAGTAGAAGCATGTTCCACCTTTCATTGGTTTTGGTAAACCAGAAGTTGTGGAATGGAGTAACTATAAATCGAATCAATTGACAAAAATACATGTCACGAATTTTGGTTCCCAAAATATAGCGCCATGTATTTTTGCGACTGTTCTCAGCGTTATGCGTTATGCGTTATGCGTTATGCGTAATGAGGAATTATGAACATTACAGAAAGAGAGTCGGAATTATTCAATAAGTGGAAAAATAATCGAATTGGTTTTGTTTCCGATGGAGTTGTTTCCGAACAAGATTATTTAAATTCTAAAATTAAGCTTTGTTTTGTTCTTAAAGAAGTGAACGATGTGCATGGTGGTGGTTGGGATTTAAGAGAGTTTATCCGTACCGGCTCTCGAGCTCAAACATGGAATAATGTAACTCGTTGGGTTCAAAGTATTAATAATGGAAACGCTGATATTCCATGGATTGATTTGGAATCAGTTTCTGAAAAGCAAAGAGTTGATACTTTACGAACGATATGTGCAATGAATCTTAAGAAATCACCAGGCACTCATACAACGGTACGAGCTAATTTCGATGCAGTTGTTGCTGAAGATAAGAAATTTATAAACGAGCAATATGATATTTATAACGCTGATTTGACCATTTGTTGTGGCACTGGCTGGGATTTACGGTTTGCTTTGGATTTAAACGATGAACAAGTTTATGAAACTTCAAGAGGTATAAAATGGTTCGTTAATCATCAGAATAAACCTGTTGTAATGTATGCGCATCCAGCGGCTCGTGTACAAGATTCGTTGCTTTTGTATGGTTTAATTGATGCGGTTCGTGAAATTAAGCATAACAAGAGACTATGGTGTTAAGCGTTAAATGTTTGATGTATTTTCATTCCATCGTTGGGTTTTGTGTTTACGGTACAATGGATTAGGTAAGGTGTTAGCGTTGCTCACTACTTATTAATGCTGCGTTAGGTGACAGGAGGAAAACTTGAATCCAATTGCTATTCTCATCCATGTCCCAAATGTAGCGCAGGGACTCGCTTGGTATAAAAAAGCCTTTCCGTCTGCGACCCCTATTTATTATTCAGACTCAGACTTTACTGTACTTGAACTTGACGGTTTTTCGCTCGAAATAGTTCAAGCTGATGAGAAGGTTGGGGCCGGGAAATATGGAACCGTTCTATATTGGTCGGTACTCGAACTAGATGCGGCACTCAAACATTTTGAATCTCTAGGCGCAAAACTTTATCGCAGCCCTATGGAAATTGAAAATGGGCTAGTCATGTGCCAATTGGAAGATCCGTTTGGCAACTTAATTGGTCTACGCAGCAATGTCACCGAACAAAAATTTCAATGAAAAATAAGAAGCACACACATCTTTAATCTCCTAACCAAAGCGATACCATGCTAGAAATTATCCACCCCTACTTTTAGTCGAATAATGAATCTAAGAGAGGGGCATTATTCCCAGTTGGTTGCTTTGATGTCAATGACCAAACTGGTATGTTCATCAACCAACAAAATGGTTTTGTTTTAACCATTGGTTAAACAAGGGAAGCCACTCTTTAGCGGTTCCTTTGGCATTGCGGATACCAAATCCGTGACCACTACTCTGAAAGATATGCATTTCAACTGGAATATGGTGCTTATGAAGCGCTTCATAATACAGAATGCTGTTCATTTGATTCACCGATTTGTCATCGTTCGCCAATCCAATAAAGGTTGGGGGAGTCGCGTCACTGACCCATTTTTCAGCAGAGTGATCGTCAATTTGTGTTGTGGTTGGCGACTTCCCGAGCAATATTTTGCGAGTGCTGTTGTGAGCGTATTTCTTTTCCATGGTAATGACGGGGTAAATTAAGCCGACAAAATCGGGCCGAGCAGAAAAAGTATCTATGTTATCGATGGGTTGATAAACCTTTCGGTCAAATTGAGTTGCTAAACTAGAGGCTAGTTGTCCGCCCGCAGAAAAGCCTAATACACCCACACATTGATTATTCAGTTGCCACTCTTTCGCATGGGCGCGAATATAACGCACCGCCCGTTGTGCATCTTCCAGCGGTTGCCATTCACGATCAGAAGCGGAGTCGCTTGGAAGCCGATATTTCAAGATAAATACGTTTAATCCGTGCTGGTTAAGATCGGGCACCATATCGATACCTTCTTTATCAAATACCACTCGTTTGTAGCCACCACCAGGGGCGATAATAATGCTGCAGCTGCTCGGTTTTTGCGTCGGAAATGAGAGAAGTTCTGTCTTGTTAATATTGATCCAAGCACGGTCATGGACGGAAGGGGATTTGCTACGTTCAATCACCGTTTCTGTCGTAGTAGTATTTGCAGTCGTGCTTGGCCAAATAGAAAAGTGCTGCGATACCGTTAAGTTTGCTGCCGAGGCAGGTAAGCTCAAAGCGCTTGCTGCCAATGTTATCGTATAGCCTAAACATCGAATTATCTGGTGGGTTTTCATGTTATTTACTCGGCCAAAAGGAAGAGGATTACGTTAACAAAGAGCGCCCTATAAATGTGTTAGGTACATTCCCTTTTTGAACGACAAAGGAAATGTGCTCGTAATTATTGCAAAAAATAATCGCGTTTAAACGCACTACAATGTGCAGATGTTTGATCTTATCTCTTAAATTTTTCATGTTGATGAGGTAAATTAACGATAAATTATGATGTTAGGAATATCTAGAAGATGAAAACGCCAGATCAATTACGCTGGGCACAAGCGAAGCAGCAAGGTATTTATAAATTTATTGGCATCCGTGGTATTTTGTTGTTTACCGTACCGGTTTTTATCATGGAAACCATTTTGACTTACACCATGGATGTTGAAAACATTTTCACTGGTATCTATTTACTTAAAGCTTCCATCATTTGGATTTTGTGTGGTGTGCTATATGGCCTGTTCCAATGGTCACGCTTGAAAAAACGTGCATCCAAAGACGATCAAATAGAGCAAGATAAAAAGTTAAGTAAAAAAGCCTATAACGCTAAATACGGCAAAAAGAAAAAAGTGAAATCCTAAGCGCACATACTCGCCAATGTAAATTGAATATAGAAAGGACACAAAAGGATCATTTACCTTGTGTGTCCTTTTTATTGCACATTTTTATTATAAGAAATGCAAGCCTATATAGAAGTTTGGTATATCAGTTTATAGCCCCATTTTATTCTCGGGTACTTTAGATTAATCACGAGCAAATTATTTTTATCATCAGGCCTTTACGTTGGTTTACACTTGATTAATACTTCAATGATTATCGGCCCAGCGTACGATTGTATGCACCATGTTTAATCCCGAGGTTATATTGTGTTCTCCTTGCGTCGCTTAAGCGCATTTTCTCTTCTAACAGCACCCTCTAAGGTTCTGATTATTAATTCTTTTTCCTTTCATCTCGGTTTCTATATGTTACTGCCATATTTAGCCGATCATCTCTACCAATTAGGGCTGACTAGCTGGCATGTCGGAATCATTATTGGCTTACGTGTTTTAAGCCAACAGGGGCTGTTTCTTATTGGCGGGACATTAGGCGACCGTTTTGGATACAAGCCTCTGATTCTACTCGGATGTTCGGTGCGTATTCTCGGGTTTATCATGCTAGGTATGGGCGAAACCTTTGCATGGTTAATTCTCGGCGCAATGTTTACTGGATTTGCAGGCGCTCTGTTCACTCCAAGCAGCGATGCGTATTTGGCCTCGGAATATCCTGATGCTCGAGTGCGTAATCAAGTCTTTTCCTTGAAAAAGATGGCCGGAGAAAGCGGAATGTTATTAGGACCGTTGGCGGGCCTTACTCTGCTAAGCTGGAGTTTTATGTCGATCGGTTTATCTGCAGCTGCGATTTTTGCGTTGCTATTGGTATTACAGTGGTTTTATTTACCCGAGCAGCGGGTTAGTGCCGAGAGTGAAGAGGAAACCGCGGATTTTGCCTTTTGGAGACAATGGGGCAGCATGATTCGTAAGCCGATGTTCATGAAGTTTATTTTAGCCGCTTCTGTTAACAGTATTTTGTTTCATCAACTCTATTTAAGTGTACCGCATCAAATTCATGTAATGACAGGAAATGAATCGATCTTAACCATGGTATTTATGACCACCTCAATATTAGGTGTGTTCTGCCAATTGCCGGTGAGTAAATGGATTGTCACCAGGCTTGGGGATGCGCCTTCGATGGGGATAGGTATGAGTTTGATGGGGTGTGCTTATTTGGCATTGCAGTGGCATTACGAACCTATGTTAGCACTGCCTTTTATTTTGTATGCGGCGTTATTTAGTTTTGGCACTATGCTTTCGTTTCCCGTGATGTATTCCTATATTCCGAACTTCGCTCCTCGCCGTGAAATGGCCAGTTATTATGGGCTCTATGCGTGTGCTGGTGGCGTTATGGCTTTCCTTGGTAATTGGATTACCGGTTGGTATTTGAGTTTAGACAGCTTTTCAATGGGTATTTTTAGTGGATGTTTAGCATTATTGGGCCTTATTTCTGGCGTCAGTTTGTTTGCGATAGTGTCTATTCATCAGCGTGAAGAAAAAGTGTTGGTCAGTTAACCCCAAGCTACGTAAGCGGAACAGTCACGTTTTTGTTCCGTCTTAAATTTTTCTAACATCAAAGCCAATTTGTTGATTTTAATAGGACACACAACATCATTTACATTGTGTGTCTTTTTTATTTTATTAAAGGTGGTTGATGCATTTGGGGGTATTGTCTGCTATTACCTTAGTATGGCATTTGCGATGGGTGCTGTTCGGGCTGCTATCAATGGGAGATGGTTGGGTTATATGAGGGCAATCTTTATTGTGATGAGCGTATTAATGCTCTCTGCATGTACAAAGGTGGGGTTGCAGTTGGCAAATCTTCCTGCAAAGTTCAGTGATAACCGCATCATAAAAAATATCGTTTTTGACGATGCATCTAAGCAAAAGCTGGATGTTTATATCCCAGCTAAACAAGAATCGTCTCCTTACCCCGTCATTGTGTTTTTTTATGGCGGACGTTGGGAGTCGGGTTCAAAGGATATGTATGCATTCCTTGGAAATAAACTCGCTAATAAAGGGTTCGTTACAGTGATCGCAGACTATCGTAAATATCCGCAAGTGCGATTTCCGGTCTTTGTGCAAGATGGAGCGAAAGCGTTAGCTTGGGTCGATGATCATATCCAAGAATATGGTGGCGATCGGAACAAAATTGTTGTGGCTGGTCATTCTGCTGGAGCCCACATAGGAGCGTTACTTACGGCTGATGAGCGTTATTTAGAAGCCCTAGGGAAACATCATTCGGTCATTACAGCATTTGTTGGCCTAGCGGGACCTTACGATTTTGTACCTAAAGCTGATGATTTAAAAGCCATCTTTGCACCACCGGAGCAATATTCCCAAATGCAGGTTACGACGTTTATAGATGGTAGAGAACCGCCGATGTTGTTACTTTGGGGGGATAAAGATAAAGAAGTGGGTCGGCAAAATCTTGATGCCCTTGTTAAAAAGTGTCGTCAAAAAGGCGTTGTTGTAGAAAGCAAAATCTACTCGGGGGTTGGACATGTGGATATTTTGGCTAACCAAATGTGGTTTTATCCGGGTAAGGCGACAGCTTTAAATGATATGACTGAATTTATACATTGAATACATTACCTCTATGGTGCCGTGTTTATGGCTAAGTTATCTGTACTTACAAATGTAGGGCAAACGAAATAAAGCGAAATAGACATCAATGGGACAGATACTTAACAAAAATAAAAAAGGACACACAACACTATTTACGTTGTGTGTCCTTTTTTATTACGTTAGATGCAAACCTATTCGACGTTGGGCTTATCGGCTTCTAATACTGATTTAGGGATGGTTTTACGAATCGTCGCTACATCATCCGCACTGACCGACGGGGCTTTATTATGCCAACCACTTCGTAGGAAAGTGGCAAGTTTTGCTACTTCTTCATCACTTAAACGCCAGCCAAATCCCGGCATTGCCAGTGCTTCTGGAGCTTTAGGTGTTGAAGGCAGCGTTGACCCTGCAAGAATGACGTGAATCAAACCACTTGGGTCTTGCGCATTGACTAACGAATTACCGTCAAGAGCAGGAAAGACTCTCGGTGCACCTTTGGCATTACTGAAGTGACAGGCACTGCAGTTATCAACGTACAGCCGTTCTCCTGAATTAACTGGGTATTTACCGCTAACCAGCTTGGCCGTGGTAGCGTTATCTTCATTAGTTGATATCGCTTTAGTCGTGCCATCGCCTGGGAGAGTTTTGAGGTAAGTAGCGATTGCATCTAAGTCACTGTCGTTTAGATAGCTTAAACTGTGCTCGACTACCGATGTCATTTCACCTGCAACGGCAGAGTGAACATTACGTCCGGTGGCTAGATACTCTGCAATATCCTCTTTTGACCAGTGTTCTAGGGCACCGCCTTTACCTGCACGTAAATCTGGTGCATGCCAAATGCCGATCATACCGCCAGAAAGGAAATCCCCACCTTTGTGGTCATACCCTTTTTCCTGAAATACTAAACCGCGCGGTGTATGGCAACTGCCACAGTGGCCAGGCCCTTGTACGAGGTAAGCGCCGCGATTGTATGCTTCTGATTGTTTCGCATCATTTTGATAAGGCGAGGCATCGGCTGCAACCCAATTCCAAAAACGAATGCCCCAACGTTGATTAAACGGAAAACTTAAATCGGTTTTCGGTGCATCTTCATCGACAGGATCAACCCCATGCATGAAATAGGCGTACAATGCTTTTACATCATCATCTTTAAGCTTAGCGTAATCAGGATAAGGCATGGCAGGGTAGAGATGTGAGCCATCAGCTCTTACACCATGGCGTAGCGCTTGTTCAAATTGTGCATAGCTATAATTGCCGATCCCATGGGTTTTACTAGGGGTAATGTTAGTGGAATAGATTTTGCCAAACGGGCTTTCAATAGCAAGACCTCCGGCAAAATTCTTGCCACCTTCTGCAGTATGGCAAGCGACGCAATCGCTGGCTCGCGCTATGTATTCACCTTGGTTAATCTGCTGGTTATCCGGATTCGTTGGGCTTGCTGCATAACTAGCCACAGAAAGAACAGAAAGTAACGACCCTAATGTAATGAGTGTTTTCATATGTCGTTCCTCCTTATGCCTGAACCAGTGGGCCAGGATTAGGCAGATATTTTTCCTTAATCGCTTTGGCCGACCAATAAGTAAGTGCACCAACTAATAGAGTAGGGTTGTATTGAATGTTTTGTGGAAAGGCACTGGCACCCATCACAAACACATTGTGTACATCCCAACTTTGAAGGTAACGATTCAACACGCTGGTTTTAGGATTCGTTCCCATGATTGCGCCACCCACGTTGTGAGTGGTTTGGTAAGGTCGGACATCGTATTTAACCCCAAAATCTTTAAAGCTGTATTTCACGTTATCAGGATGCATAACGTCCACAATCGACTCAATTTGGCGTTTCATAAATTGGGTCATTTTGATGTCGTTGTCTTTCCAGTTAAATGTCATACGTAGCAGTGGCAAACCATGGCGGTCTTTATAGGTAGGGTCTAGGCTTAAATAGCAGTCACGATACGACATATTCGAGCCGTGAGAACCAATGCTCATCGCGTGGCCATAGTTTTCTTTCACTGCTTTTTTCCATTCAGACCCCCAACTTGGAGTTCCAGTTGGCAAAGGCATACTACGAATTGGTTGCCCATTCGTCATTCCAGCATTCATATAGGAGCCACCGATAAAGCCCTCTTTGCGAAAATCGATACGGTTAGTAGCAAAGTCGTCAATGATCTCGCCGTTTGCGCCAGCACCGATAAAGGGGTTGAATTCTTTATCTTTGAAAAACAAGGTTGCACCACCGGTCATTTGATAGGCATAGTTGCGACCAACAGTACCAGTATTACGGACCGGATCGTAAGGTTGACCGATACCAGAAAGTAACAATAAGCGAACATTGTTATAGGCAAAAGTTCCGACAATCACCATGCTAGCGGGTTGAAAAACTTCTTCGCCTTCACCGTTGATATAAGTGACTCCTACCGCTTTTTTACCTGATTTATCGAGGTTAACCTTGGTCACTTCACATTGGGTGCGGTAGTGAAAGTTTTTACGTTGTTTCAATGCGCCAAGCACACAGGTTTGTGGTGATGCTTTGGAATAGTTGATACAGCCATAACGTTCGCAAAAACCACAAAAGTTACATGGCCCAAGCTGCATTCCATAAGGGTTCGTGTATGCTTCAGATGCATTGGCTGCTGGCAGAGGAAAAGGATGAAAGCCTTTTTCTTTGGCAGCGGCCGCGAACATGCTGTCGTTTAATGTACGAACTAATGGCGGTAATGGATACGGATTTCGCCGCGGCCCTTCAAATGGGTTGCCTCCGGGCTGAATCTCTCCTTTGATGTTACCGGCCTGGCCTGATACCCCCATCACTTTTTCAAAGAAATCAAAGTGAGGTTCAAGTTCATCATACGTGACGCCAAAATCTTGAATCGTCATGTCTTTGGGAATAATGTCTTGACCAAATTTTTCTTCAACATAACTACGTAAACGTAGCTCTTCTGGCATTGGACGCCAAGAGTGGCCATTCCAATGCGATCCTGCGCCGCCAACGCCATCTCCAGGCAAAAATGAGCCGAGATGACGATAGGGTAACGCTTCTTCATCGATAGAGTGGCGCACGGTAACGGTCGTGAGTGCGGGTTTGCGCATTAATTTATAACGTACGCCGTAGGTGAGCTCATCGGCCATTTTTGGATATGAAAAATCGGGAACAGTATCTCGATCATCGCCTTGTTCCAGTGCAAGTACATCTAACCCTGCATCGGTCAATTCCATTCCCATAATAGAGTTGGTCCAGCCAAGACCGACCATTACCACATCTACGGGTTTTTCCTGACGTGCCATAATTATCCTCTCTCTCCTTCAATGCTAACTGGGCCTAGCGGGTATTCGACGTTAGGTTGGGTCACCCATTTCTTATATGAGGCGCGTGCACCAGGAAAGCCGATCATTTTCCAGCTCGCCATATGCTTGTTGCCACCGTGAATTGGGTCGGCGAAGTAGCCTTCTTTTGTGTTCTGCAACAAAAACGCGAAGAATTGAGAAGCACTGACATCATCAAATTTGATGATGCCTTTTTGCAGGTTAGTCAGTACCGTAACTTGCTGGGCGGCGGCTAACTTAGCAAAGGGTTTATTCCACTGTTGTTGGCAGTAGAGATTGGTTGCTTTTATGCCGAGGCGGTAGGTTTGCGCGGGCGTTAAAGGGGATTGATAGCCAAATTCTGGCGCCGCGTTGGGGGCAAAGGGGGGTTGCATGTACCAGTCTTTTGCCTGACCAAAACGACCTTGCATTTGTCGGTCAATAAAAATCGGCACATTGGTTTCCAATGCGCCAGGACCATGCTCATCAGCAGGGATCAGTTTATCGACTGCTGCTAGTAAGAAGGTCCATTCGTCACCACTAAAGAAAATAGGTTTGTATGCGTCGAGGTCAATTTGCGTAATAGGATCCGCAAGGGCCGGAAAAATCAGACTGGGTCCGATAGCGGTTGCTGATACCGTGATAATTGCATTTTTTAAAAAACGACGACGGGACGTATCTGTTGATGAAGAATTCATCTCATAACTCCCAGTGTATTTAGTTGTATTTTTATAGAAATAGTAGAATCTCAGCGGACCAATATTGACGACATCAACATTGCGCTGTGGGAGTACGGTAACGCAATTTTACTCAAGCCTATCAACTACTCGTCACAAATTTTATACAAAATAAATAACTATTTAACATTATTTCAATTAGTTATTTCTTGTGTGAATAATAAGTTTGTAAATGAATTTATATTGAGAATAAAAGAAGGGAGATATCGCTTTAATAAGGACAGGCACACGAACGCACACCGACTTATTAGGCAGATGGAACGTCATCAACTCAGTGAATTTACTCGTCGTTCCTCTGTTGTTTCGGCCGATGAGCTATTACGTACTGCGAATTATATTGCCGCCGCCGATGCGTGTGGCTTTTAGTCTAAATGAACGACTAATAAATCCGCATCGACGTTATTCACCAATTTGGGGGCAGAGCTGAACATGCGACTCATTAATGTATGGTGATGCCCGCAGACGACCAAATCGATATTGTCTGATTTAACTAACCCCGCAACCTTCATATGCAGTTCACCAATGACGACAGATGTCTCTGCAATCGGGTAATCACAATGAGCAACAAGCTCATCTAATTGTTGAAGGTAGTGCTGTTCTTCCTTGGGGTTACTGATGATATGGTCGATGTCGACATAGACAATCGAGAGTTTTGCTTGATGAGGTTTGGCTTGTTCTACGGCTTTGCTAATGAGTTTTTTACTCGATTCGGTTAAATCGACCGCGACTAAAATGTGCTGATAGCTCATTACGAGTCTCCTAGTGAGAATGTTATGTGCGTAATTAGAGTCTAGTCATTAAGAGGTACTTATGCAGAAAGTGCTCATTAATTAGTGATGTTGATCGGTGAGCGGTAAAGATCAAACACGAAACACCAATGGATTTGTTCTCATCTTGTGTCATCACTGCACTGCGCTATTCTTGGTATATCTCGTATTACCAATACGCTTCGTTAGACTAAGGATGTCATTATGAAACTGCGATTATTTGCAATCACCTTACTTGCCTGTATCAGTGGACTAGCTTTGGCTGGGGAAAATGTGGTGTATAAAGTGGATGGTAAACAGTATCAAGGGTACTGGGCAAAAGTAAGTCATGATGCCCCTCTGGTTGTGTTAGTACATGATTGGGATGGATTGACTCAATATGAAGAGAAACGAGCGAAGATGTTGAATGAGTTGGGTTACAACGTGTTTGCAGTAGATCTATTTGGCAAAGGGGTTCGCCCTACTAAGGTGGCAGACAAGCGTCAACATACCGGAGAGCTTTATACTAACCGCGATAAGCTTAGAGCGTTAATGAACGCTGGTGTTGAAAAGGCTGCGGCGCTTGGCGGTAATATCAATAATATGGTGGTGATGGGATACTGCTTTGGTGGTGCTGCAGTATTAGAATCGGCGCGAGCGGGCATGAAAGCGCAAGGTTTTGTCACATTCCATGGTGGGCTAGCCACACCCAAAGGACAAAGCTATGCCAACACGACAGCGCCCATTATGATATTACATGGCAGCGCAGATACCGCGATCCCTATGTCGGAGTTTGCTCAATTAGCCACAGAATTAGAACAAAATCATGTTCCGCATGAAATGATTACCTATAGCGGTGCACCGCATGCATTTACTGTATTTGGTAGTGATCGTTACCGAGCAGATGCCGATAAGAAATCTTGGCAAGCCTTGACGAGATTTTTATCTGCGCAGACGAAAGCATAGCTAAGGTGAGTTAACCATCAAAGGAGTCATTTGGCTCCTTTGGTTTTAATAGAATTACGTGCGCTAATTGCGTGGTATGACTTTATTACGAAATTTATAAACACCTAACAGAGCGACAAGAAAAATGGAGAGAGCAGGAGGCTCGGGAACGTCGGTATCATCATCCGATTGGGTCTCTAGATAGACGTTATCACTCCAAGTGATCTGGTAGGAAGCATAGCCCTCGTTGGTTTCTAATTGATCGCCGAAATTGATACTGGAAGCAATATCATAGGCATCAAGACTATAACCATCTCCATTGTAATCATAATCACTGACTAACAATACATATTCACCAGCAGATAAGGTGATGGTGAGGTATGAGTCTAAATCGGTGGTGCTGCCATCACTGGATGCAGCGTCGCTGCCGGAATCGTCGTTGTAAGCGATGTAATCAGATAAATCAAGCGAACCATCGTTGCTGTAAAGGGAGATGACAGTATCTAAACCTGTTGAGCTACTGTAGTTGTTATGATCGCCAGTTGGTGTATTGCTATAGGTTAATAAATTGATCGTTATGGTTTCGTCTGAATCGAGATAGAAATACCAATAATCAATGGTAGTACCCGCAGCGGTTTGATAGAGCGTACCTGTTGTAATGAAGCTGGCATGGGCAAAGCCAGATGCAAACAAGATACAAAGTATGAATAGACGAATCGCAGTTTTCACTTTCACAACTCCTATGTTGTTATTCGATTTATAATCACACTTAATGTGATATTAGTTCCAATAATGCATCGTTTGTGCCATGCATATAAATCAATAACTTAGAAAGAGCTAGGTAAGTAGTATGTCATTTTTACTGACACTAATTTACAGATAAATAAGGGGATTTGGGTTAGTAATACACGAAACCTGATGAAAATAGTGGTTATTTTTACCAATCGGCGACTGTAAAAAAATTAAAGGATAGATATATCAACAATGTGCCGTGTATCAGAGCGTTATGACAGTAACGCTTATGGTAGGAGCATAGATAAAGAAAAGGAGCCACTAGGGCTCCTCGTTATTGTTTAATGGCCAAGATTTATTGGGGCGTGCCATTTTGCCACTCGTCCCAGCGAATTATGATATTGCTTGCGACAGCATTAGCAACTCGATAAGCGTTAACCTCGGCTGGCTCATAGCCACTACCGTTGGCTGCAAGCGCTTCAATTGGTGTTTGACCCGGTGCTTCTTGGTCAAAATCTGAAGCCGTTCTTAACACCAGTATACGATTAAAATCCAATTTATCTGCATCTGCCCCGCGCTGCAGAGCGGTTAATGATGCGTTATCTTCCATTTGGGTGGTACAGACATTCGCTTTGCCATCGGTTAGGGTTGCTGCGTAATTGTCCATCGCTTTCGCAATCTTCGAGCCCACCCAGAACGTATCGTTAGAGATTGTATCGCAGATAGAGACAAATGGTTTACTTTGAGCTTTGGCTGAATCGGTAAACTGTTGGCGATCTTTATCAGCCGCATCAGAATCTAATAAGGCAACGTGTTTACTTAGGGCATACGCCTTATCAACTAACGCATCATTAAGATGAAAAACTTCAGTCCCTGCGCTCCATTTCGGCTTTTCACCGGGCTTATTGGAACCGAGAGCAAATGTACCGGTGGTCCAGTCTTTTGGCATTTGGCGTGCGTCAATGCGATGAGTCAGTCCGCCATCAATTGCGTAGCGAGCCCAGTGAGCGGAACCAAGGGTTCCTTGATCTGGGTCGACACCACCGATGCCAGCAATAATGATGTAGCTGTTTGTGAGGTCGACTTGCGGTGCGAATTCTAAAGCGGTGAGTGTTGCCGAGGCATTGGCATACCCCATCGCGGTTGTCACCATGCACAACCCTGTTTCGTTGCAATGTAACGCTGGATATTCTCGGCTTAAACCCGGGATCTCGTAATTTTGCGTCAGTTGCTGATGTTCTAACCAAGGCTGCGCCTCACTACCGAACATGGTGACAACTAATACCTTGGGTGTAATGGTCGGGATCGTTTGTGCGGCCGTTGCAGTAAAAGCCGCACAGGAAGAAAGAGTGGCGACGGTAAACAGTGCTCGAGAAAGTTTAGAAAATGTAAATGTCATAATATCCCTATTAAAAAGCAGTGGTGCTAACCACGTAACATGCTGACTGATAAATTGATTTTGAATGGTTCGGTGTCGATATTCAATAGGGAGAATACAAGTCCGAACAAATAAAAATGCCCAAACTAGGTTCCAGACCAGAGAACTTATCTCCCAAATGAACAAGACAAATGAGAAACTACTCAGTTATTGGGCGGATAAGATTGGTTATCACAAGTGAAACGTATATTATCAGCCGCTCAGATTTGACAGGGAACAACGATCCTCTGTTCGACGTATTACCACCATAATGGGAGTTTGTTTTGCAATTAAATGAGTACACGGCCAATAAAATTGTCGAACGGTCTTATTCCATTGTTGGCTTGCCCATTAATGTGATGAATCATGAAGGGGTGATTATTGCTTCTTCAGATGTGAGCCGAGTTCATACTTTTCATGACGGCGCACTCGAAGTATTGATGACAGGAAAAGTCGTTAAACTAAGCAGTGATACTGCGTTGTTACGTAAAGGTGCCAAAGAGGGAATTAATATCCCCATCTATTTTAAACGCGACATTATTGGCGTTATCGGGGTTAATGGTCCGTTAGATGTCGTGGAAGAGCTCGCTCATTTAGTGAGTATGGCAACCGAGCTCATTCTGGAAAACTTGGATTTGATGTCAAAAATTCATACGGTCAGTAAACACAAAGAAGACCTGTTAGAACTATTAATTCAAGAAAAACATGCTGATAAAGAATACGTTAGCAATATTGCCGACTTTGTAAAATACGATCTCTCACCTGCTAAGGTGGTTGGAATATTAAAAATAAACAGTTCCGATCCTATTTCAACAGCGCTGTTTCAAGAGCTGGTGGAGGAAATCTATCTCTATGAAAAAAGCCTACTGGTCAGTACATTGTCGGTATTTCAGCGTGAAATTGTGATTTTAAAAAATGATGACAAAGACAAACACACTTGGCTAAAAGAGTTGGTTCGTTATCTTGAAAATCACAAGGGGCTATCGATCAGAGGGGCGTTTGGCAGTGTTTTCCCTGGGTTAAATGGCATTGCGCTTTCATACCAGACTGCGCGTTTAGCGCTTGATAATCGTATTGATTCTCGTAAAAAAGTGGTGATGTACGATGACAATGTCTTCAAGTACCAATTTTGTACTCTAGAAGACAAAGAGTGGGTACGTCATCAGTTACGTTTACCCCTGACACAATTAGAAAATGTTGATAGCAACTTGGTGCTTATCCTCACGATGAAGACATACTTAAGCCAGAATTGTGATCAACCTAAAACGTGTAAACAACTTGGTATTCATCGTAATACATTACGTTATCGTTTAGCCAAAATAGAAAGTGTTACATCCTTAGATTTCAATAGGTTAGATGACTTATTTAAGATTTACACTGCGATAACATATTATTCATAAAGCACAGCATTTTGTGCAGGTGCACAAAATGCGTTGTGAATATGCATCCCTTACTGTCAATTTTGACATTGAGCTCCCATAAGCCAATCAATATCATCGCCCGCATAAATCCCTAAATATAAAAATAAGGAAAGAATCATGACCGAAGTCTCTACCTTGGGAGCGTTTGCTGCTCTTGTTGTTGCTATTGGATTGATATTGAAGAAAGTTCCACCTGCGTACGGCATGATTTTAGGTGCGCTTGTCGGCGGCATCGTGGGCGGTGTCTCACTGACTGATACGGTGACGCTAATGATTCACGGTGCTCAGGGCATTGTGACAGCCGTATTGCGCATTCTCGCAGCCGGTGTTCTTGCTGGTGTTCTTATCGAATCTGGTGCTGCGACTCGTATCGCGGAAACTATCGTAAGAAAAGTCGGTGAAACACGCGCTTTGCTTGCGTTAGGCATCGCAACCATGATTTTAACTGCGGTTGGTGTATTCGTTGACGTTGCTGTTATTACAGTTGCTCCAATTGCGCTTGCTATTGGTCGTCGTGCTAACTTATCGAAAACAGCCATTTTGCTAGCGATGATCGGTGGTGGTAAAGCGGGTAACATTATGTCACCAAACCCAAATGCAATCGCAGCATCAGATGCATTCCATGTTCCTTTAACATCAGTCATGATGGCAGGGGTTATTCCGGGTCTTTGTGGTTTAATTTTTGCGTACTGGTTATCTCGCCGTTTGGTTAATCACGGTAATAAAGTTCAAGAACAAGAAGTGATTGCTCATACCCATGGTGACTTACCAAGCTTCGCATGCTCAATTTTAGCACCGCTTGTAGCTATTGTGACATTGTCACTGCGTCCAATTGCTGGTATCAACGTGGATCCTATGATTGCCTTACCGCTTGGTGGTTTGGTTGGTGCTATCGCCATGAAGAAGACAAAAGAAATTAATAACTTCGCTGTCTCTGGTCTGTCTCGCATGGCACCGGTTGCGATTATGTTGATGGGTACGGGGACACTGGCCGGTATCATCGCGAATTCAGGTTTAAAATCAGGTTTGATTGACCTTCTAACTAGCTCAGGCCTGCCTTCTTATTTATTAGCTCCAATTTCTGGTGCCATGATGTCGTTAGCTACAGCGTCAACGACTGCAGGTACGGCTGTCGCATCCAACGTATTTAGTTCTACTATTTTAGAACTAGGTGTCCCAGGGTTAGCGGGAGCTGCAATGATTCATGCCGGTGCAACGGTATTAGATCACATGCCTCACGGTAGCTTCTTCCACGCGACGGGCGGTGCTGTGAACATGAACATTGGCCAACGTTTAAAATTGGTCCCATACGAATCATTAGTCGGTTTAGTAATGACTATCGTGTCTGTATTGCTATTCGGTGTGTTTAACGTATTTGGACTTTAATTGGAGAGAAAAATGAAAATTGTTATTGCACCCGATTCGTTCAAAGAAAGTTTGACTGCGTTAGAAGTCGCCAACAGCATAGAACGAGGCATCCGTAAAGTGATTCCTGATGCTGAGATTGTAAAGGTACCAATGGCTGATGGCGGCGAAGGAACGGTGCAATCTTTAATTGATTCTAGCCAAGGAACATTGCGTACTGAAACCGTGCTTGGCCCTACTGGTCAAGATGTGGCGGCAGAATACGGTTTGATGGGCGACGGTGTAACCGCTGTGATTGAAATGGCTTCTGCGTCGGGCATTCATCTTGCGACGGGTGAGTTACGCAATCCACTCAAAACGACCAGTTATGGTACTGGCCAGTTGATTAAAGCGGCATTAGATTTAAATGTTAAACACATCATTCTTGGTATTGGTGGTAGTGCAACCAACGACGCAGGTGTTGGTATGTGCCAAGCGTTGGGGATCAAATTCCTTGATGAGCAGGGTGAAGAGTTAGGTTTCGGCGGTGGTGAACTGAATAAGTTAGCTAAGATCGATTTATCTGCGCTTGACCCTCGTTTGGCTGATATAACGATTGATGTTGCCTGTGATGTGAATAACCCGCTGTGTGGTCCTACAGGTGCATCGCATGTGTTTGGTCCGCAAAAAGGGGCAACACCAGAGATGGTCGAAACGTTGGACGCTAACCTCAATCATTTTGCTGATATTGTGCAGCATCAGCTTGATGTGAATGTGAAAGATGTACCTGGAGCTGGTGCGGCTGGTGGTCTTGGGGCCTCTCTATATGGATTGTTAAAAGCAACCATGAAGCCGGGGATTGATATCGTTGTCGAAGCGGTTCAACTAGCGCAAGCTATTGAAGGTGCAGATGTTGTTATCACTGGTGAAGGCCGTATCGATAGCCAAACGATTCACGGTAAAACACCAAGTGGTGTTGCTAAGCTATGCCAAAGTGTCAATATCCCAGTAGTCGGTGTGGCTGGATGTTTGTCACAAGACTGTGGTGTTGTGCATGAACACGGCATCGATGCGGTATTTGATGTCGTTCCTGGTGCAACAGATTTGGCGACAGCATTAAAAGATGCAGCGGCTAACCTAGAACTTACCGCGCGTAATATCGCTGCGATGATGGTGCTATTTAAGCGTTAATTATTGCTAATAATGAATGGGCGTCTTGCTATACAAGACGCCCATTTTTTTAATAAAAAGGAGAGTTAAGCAACACTAACCTAACTCTCAAACGTCGTTACTACTGCTAGGAACGAAATGGAATTGCGAGCCCTCTAATCACAGTAAGTAGCGGGGGGATTGGTTTACCATGAGTTAGTATGTTGGCCAACCATCAGAATCCCAGTTCAATTTACTAATGAGCATTTTCGCGATACCACTATCATCAGCGTCATAAGCGTGTCTGATGATGACGTCAGTATTTAAGATATCCTCACCGCCAGGACCAACCCAACGATCGTTACCAGAGTCGAAGATCTCAACATTACCATCTAGCATTTCATCGCCATCTTTATTGACATATGGACCTGTGATGTATTTTGAGCGGCCATAAGCAATTTGATAAGTACTATCAACACCTTGGCAACAAATACCAATCGAAACGAACAAGTAATAGTAGCCTTGACGGTAAATGATACTTGGCGCTTCAATGCCACCAGAACGATAGGCAAGGTCATACAGGGGACCAAATGGTTTCATTGTTTCAGGGTTAATACGGGTGAGTTTAATCCCTGAGAACCATGAACCAAAGACTAACCAAGGTGAACCATCACGAGCAACAACCAAATCTGGGTCAATCGCATTATAGTCGTCATCGTCTTCTGTGGTATTGATGACCATACCGTCATCTTCCCAGTCCCCACCTGCGATACTGTCTGTCGAGGTTAAACCAATCGCAGATGTGTTGGAGCCGAAGGTAGAAATGGCGTAATACATCCACGCTGTACCGTTATAGAACTTAATATCTGGCGCCCATACGTTCAAACCGTCATTGTCTGGCACATAAGTTGTCCACCAGTCCAATCCATCAGCGAAGATGTTTTCAGCAGTAAACCAAGTTAATGCATCTGTTGAATACTTGCCTGCAATCCCTGTATCACTGGTTTGGAATTCCCACCAGATACCATCTTCATAAGTTAATGTTGGATCGTGAGTGACTAAGCTACCCGATAAATCCCAGTGGTCAGTATCACCACCGGTTTCGGAAGGGTCGTAAGGTTCTGATTCTACCGCCTTGGTTTTGTCTAATGTCCACAATTGGGCATCGTTGGCAGTGTAGGTCCATTGGTCAACATTGGCACCATTAGAGGTATCGAAGTCATAGAGGTCTAGAGCTTTGCCACTGCTTACGTTGACAAAACTGTAATAGCCGTCATTCTCTTCGATTGTCCATAATTGGCCAGTTTCATGATGGAATTCCCATTGATCAACATTGGCGCCGTTATCGTCGGAAAATTCATACACTTCAAGCGCTTTGCCACTATTTAAGTTAATAATGGCATATTGGTCATCACCTTGGTTAGTGATGAGCCATTTTTGACAGTCGTAACCTGTTGATTCCCAGACACCAACGTTATCCCCATCATCTTCTAGACAGCTGGTTGTTTCCAATAACTTACTGCTGTATTTGGAGGTGATTGTATACACCCCATTATCTAATGCCATCGCAAACGGGGTGGTGAGCACCGCAGTGGATAGCAATAAACCCTTATATATAGTTTTCATTGTGTTTCCCTTGTATAACTCGTTTGTATTAAAT
>NZ_WEKT01000077.1:0-18628 GCF_009874545.1 Vibrio eleionomae
ACCATATATTCCAAGCGGTCTTCTGGATAACCGGGGTCCATTGGCACATACGCGCCTCCCGCTTTAAGAATCGCCACCAGAGCAACCACTAATTCACAGCTACGGTCAAGGGAAACGCCCACGCGACTATCCGGTGTCACCCCTTGTTGTACCAGCCAGTGCGCCAGTTGGTTCGCTTGCGCATTAAGCTCGGCAAAAGTGAGCTGTTTGTCTTCATCCACCACGGCAATGTCATTGGCATAGTGCGCTGCGGTTTGTTCGATACGGTGATGAATGCAAGTATCGGTTGGGTAATCACGCTCAGTTTGGTTAAAGCCTTCCAGCACTTGAGTGCGCTCTTGAACGCTGAGTACTTGTAACGCGGTAATAGGCGCATCAAGACTAACCACCAACTGCTTAATGGCTTGGATAAACATGTCGGCAACTCGTGCACAACCGATGCTATTTTCCACATGAATGTCGAGTGAGAACCCTGCTCCCACATGGTCATTAATATTAACGCTGACGGGATAACTGGTGCGTTCTTCACTAAAAATTACTTTTACATCAATATCATCGCGTTGCTGCGCTTCACCCGTTGTCTGATAGCGATAGTTAACCATGCTACTAAATAATGGGGTTTTACCTGTAATACCGCTGCATTGCTGCGCTAATGATAGCGGTGCATGCTCAAACTCCATTAATTGAGCTAGCGTTTGCTGTATGTTGTTAACCGCTTCTAGTACATTACATGGCGCTGATGAATCAAAACTCACCCGTACCGGTAATGTATTAAGGAACATACCAAGCGCACGATCTGCTTGTTCAACTTGCCCCATACGGCCGAACAATACCGTCCCAAACACGACATCATCACGACCTATGGCATGGCGCAGAACCACACCCCACGCCAAGTGGAACAGTGCAGCACTGCTTAAATGGTGACGTTGACTTAAGTGACGAATCTGTTGGGCCAATTCAGCCGGTAACTCAATATGCTGTTGCGTTTGCTGCCCAACTTTCGCTTCCAGTAGACCAAACGGTGCAGAGGGTTCATCAATATCTGCCAACTGCTGGGTAAAATATTCCCGCTGCGCCGTTTCATTTTGTTGTAGACGGTTGTAAGCGACAAACTGACGGAAAGGAACCGGTGTCGTGAGACGATCATGGTCACCGGTTAACAGTGCCATCACTTCATCAATCATCAGCTCTAAGGTCGTGTGATCATTACATAAGTGATGAACTAACAAGCATAATAACCAACGTTGATTTTGTTGATCAAAAGCGCGATAAGCTTCAACTAAAGGCGCTCTAGCAACATCAATACGCGTCACCGCAGGATCAAAATGGTGTTTAATCTGCTCGACTGCATCACTGCTTCCATTTAACGACAGTTCTGACACACTTAGCTCGGCATTGCGCCAAACCACCTGTACCGGCTCAGCTAAGCCTTCCCATGCCATAGAAGTACGTAAAATATCGTGACGTGCTATTACCCCATTAAGTGCCGCAACAAACTGATCTAATGATTCACGTTGTGCAAAAGACTGAATAAATCGGCTCACATATGGGTCACCACCTTGTTCTAGCAGATGATGAAACAGCATGCCCTCTTGCAGAGGCGCTAACGGATAGATATCTTGAATATTCGCCATCCCACCTGGAACTTGTTTTGCGATGGTATCAATTTGACTTTGTGACAAGGTCACTAAAGGCAATAAATCTGGCGTGATGTGAGCGCAGGTCGCTGGAATCTGATTGTCAGGAATCACAACCTCTTGCTGTTTCGTTTGCAGTGTTGCTGCAACATCTGCCAACGTCGGATGGCTAAATAAGGCTTTAATTTTGAGCTCAAACCCTTGTTGGCGTAATTGCTCAATCAATTGAATCGCCAATAAAGAGTGGCCGCCTAATTCAAAGAAACTATCAAAACGACCTACTTGATGGGTATCTAATAGTTGTGCCCACAAATTGGCCAGCAGTATTTCACGCTCCCCTTGGGGTGCCACATAATCGCGGCGCACAAAAGCATCGTCACTTGGCTCTGGCAACGCTTTACGATCCATTTTTCCGTTTGGCGTCAATGGAATTTCTGCAATTTGAACTAACGCCGCTGGCACCATGTATTCTGGTAAACGCTCACCCATTTCCGCTTTTAACGCTTCAATCGATAAGTCGCTTTCCGAGGTAAANAATGGAATTTCTGCAATTTGAACTAACGCCGCTGGCACCATGTATTCTGGTAAACGCTCACCCATTTCCGCTTTTAACGCTTCAATCGATAAGTCGCTTTCCGAGGTAAAGTAGCCAATCAAACGCTTATTGGCGCTACTGCCTTTCGCGATAACCACCGCTTCGAGTACCGCTTGGCAACCTTTCAAGGCTGACGATATTTCGCCCAGCTCTACACGGAAACCGCGGATTTTCACTTGGTCATCATTACGGCCTTGGTATTCAATAGTTCCGTCTGGCAACCAGCGACCCACGTCGCCCGTTTTGTACATGGCGCCTTCAGCAACAAACGGGTCACGCACAAANCGCTCNGCNGTCAGNTCATCCCGGTTTAAGTAACCNCGCGCCACCTGAATACCACCGATAAAGATTTCACCCGCTACGCCCACCGGCGCGGGTTGACCTTGCGCATCCAACACGTACATGCGTGTGTTCGCTACCGATGAACCGATGGATACGCGGTCTCCTGCTAAATCGCGTGGACAGTGCCATTGCGTTACGTCTACCGCTGCTTCCGTTGGGCCATATAGGTTATGCAGTTCTATATGAGGCAACATCTGGTACGTGCGACGAATGGTTTCTGCTGGTAACGCTTCACCACTACAGAACATCAAACGCAGACTTGGGCAATCGTCAGCCTCACAGCCTTCTAGGAACATCTGCAGCATCGGTGGCACAAAGTGCAATATAGACACTTGGCGACGCTCGATAAGCTCACGCAAATATTGAGGGTCTTTATGGCCGTCCGGTTTGGCCATCACTAAGGTTGCACCGACCCAAAGTGGACAGAAGAACTCCCATACGGAGACGTCAAAACTGAATGGGGTTTTCTGCAAAATCACATCGTCACGGCTAAAGCCATAATCTTCAGCCATCCAGCTTAAACGGTTAACCACGCCACGATGTTCATTCATGACACCTTTTGGTTTACCCGTTGAGCCTGAGGTGTAAATCAAGTACGCCAAGCTGCGAGCGCTTAAGCCTAAGCTGGCTGAGTCGAGATTGGTTGCAGCTTCATTGGCCCAAGGGAGTGCCCCTTCAAAATAAGCGATTTGTACATCACTTGGTACTTGTCCCAATCGAGGACGCAACTCAGACGTTGTTAACAGCACCACTGGACGGCTATCTTGCACCATATATTCCAAGCGGTCTTCTGGATAACCGGGGTCCATTGGCACATACGCGCCTCCCGCTTTAAGAATCGCCACCAGAGCAACCACTAATTCACAGCTACGGTCAAGGGAAACGCCCACGCGACTATCCGGTGTCACCCCTTGTTGNACCATATATTCCAAGCGGTCTTCTGGATAACCGGGGTCCATTGGCACATACGCGCCTCCCGCTTTAAGAATCGCCACCAGAGCAACCACTAATTCACAGCTACGGTCAAGGGAAACGCCCACGCGACTATCCGGTGTCACCCCTTGTTGCACCAGCCAGTGCGCCAGTTGGTTTGCTTGCGCATTAAGCTCGGCAAAAGTGAGCTGTTTGTCTTCATCCACCACGGCAATGTCATTGGCATAGTGTGCTGCGGTTTGTTCGATACGGTGATGAATGCAGGTATCGGTTGGGAAATCACGCTCAGTTTGGTTAAAGCCTTCCAGCACTTGAGTGCGTTCTTGATCGTCAAGAATCAATGAATGATCAACTCGATAATCTGTTTCATTATCGACCATCGCACGCAATAGGCGTTGCCAATACGCTAGATAACGTTCCAGTGTACTCGCAGTGAACAATGCAGTAGAGAAATTTAAGAAACCGTTGAGTTCTCCATTTTCTTCATTGAGCATCAAACTCAAATCAAATTGCGCACTGTTTTGTTCCGTATCGAGCGTAGAAACTTGCAGACCCGGCAGTACGAATTCACTTTTTGGTAAGTTTTGTAAGCCAAACATGACTTGGAAAATTGGGTTATGCGCCAAGCTTCGTGCTGGTGATACTGCCTCAACCACCTGTTCAAATGGAATATCCTGATTCGCTTGCGCTGCAATCACCGTTTCTTTTACCTGAGTAATTAACTCAGCCATAGTGGGATTGTTATCTAAATCCACTCGAATAGCTTGCGTATTGGCAAACATGCCGATCAGTGGTTCAACTTCAGTGCGAGTTCGGCCGGCAACAGGCGTACCAATCACCACATCATTTTGGCTGGCTAAACGCCCCATTAAGGTCGCCCAACTCGCCATCAATGTCATGAACAACGTGGCGCCCTGGCGTTGCGATAACGCTTTAAGATCAGCCGTTAACTGGCGGTCAAGATTCACTAACACGTTTGCACCGTTATAACGCTGCTCCAACGGCCGTGGGTAATCACTTGGTAAAGTTAAACAGTCAGGTGCACCTGTCAGTTGGTTAACCCAATACGCTTGTTGCGATTCTAAATGTTCTCCCGTTAGTGCTTGCTGCTGCCACAGGGCAAAATCTGTATATTGAATCGCTAATGGCGCCAATGATATTGGCTGCTGTTGCACCGCCTGTTGGTATGCAAGCGTCAGTTCGTTAATGAGCACACCCATCGACCAGCCATCGGCAATAATATGATGCATTGCAATTTGAATGCGATGTTCATGGTGATTGATTCTGGCCAATTGCGCCGTCACTAGCGGCCCTGTCGCCAAATCAAACTGGGGTTTGAATATCGCATTATCTTCTTGATCAACGACCAACAAAGGAAACTCAACAATACTATTATCCACCCGTTGTACCGGTTGACCATCTTGCACAGCAATGTGTGTTCTTAATGAATCATGGCGTTTCATAATAGCGTTAAGCGCAGAACGTAGCGCCGTCACATTCAAATCACCGATCAGTTTTATTCCACCAGCGATGGTATAGGCCGCTTGCGATTCAGGCTCCATTTGCGCAAGAAACCACAAACGCTGCTGCGCAAGGGACAGTGGCGCTTGATCTTGTTCATAACGCGAGATGGGCGCGCTCAGTGCTGAACTCTGTTCTTGATTGGTTAACGAAGCCGCCAAACTTTTTAATTGAGGGTTGGCAAACAGCGCGGTTAACGATAAATCACACTGCATTTGTGAACGCACTCGCGAGGCAAGTTGCGTCGCCATTAATGAGTGGCCGCCAAGCTCAAAGAAATTGTCATCACGTCCAACTTGTTCAACGTCAAGCAGTTGGGCCCAAATGTCAGCCAGCTGACATTCGACTTCGCCTTGCGGAGCGTGATACTGATTATGTACAAACGCACTGTTATCCGGTTTTGGTAAGGCACGACGATCCACTTTACCGTTGGCCGTTAACGGCATCACGGCTAATTCAACAAACGCGGCAGGAATCATATAATCCGGCAATTCATCACTGAGCTCTTGGCGTAACGCCTCCACATCCACTTGGTGATGATCTGCGACAGTGAAATACGCGACTAACCGCTTGGTTTGCTGACCTTGAGCAACAACAATCGCTTCTTCAATATGGGGCTGACGTTGTAAAACTGTCGCGATTTCACCTAACTCAATGCGAAAACCGCGAATCTTAATTTGGTCATCGTTACGGCCGAGATATTCAATGGTGCCATCTTCTCTCCAACGCACTAAATCCCCAGAACGATACATACGCACACCCACTTGATCTGCAAAAGGATCGGGTAAAAAGCGCTCTTGAGTTAAATCATCGCGGTTACGATACCCACGGGCGACACCCGCGCCAGCGATATAGAGTTCACCACTCACGCCTCTCGGTGCTAGATTGCCAAAGTCATCAAGAATATAAACTCGTGAATTAATCAGAGGTTGACCAATATGCAACACCCCTTCGCTGCGCGGTACATCGCCTGACGTCGCTACCACGGTTGTTTCTGTCGGGCCGTAGTTATTCACTAAACGGTAAGTTGCATTTTCTGGAGCACGGCGGTTGAGCTTATCACCGCCAACCAAGAGTACTTTTAAATGCGGCGGTTGAACACCGCGAGCAAAGGCAAGCTCAGCAAGTGGGGTCGATAAAAAGCCCACTTCAATAGGTTGATCAACCCACCAATTTAATAAGGCTTCAGGATCTTTCGATACTTTCAGTGTTGGCATCGTCAAACAAGCACCTGCAGACAGTGCCGGCCAGATTTCCCAAACTGCAGCATCAAACCCTAACCCAGCGACGGCGGAGGTACACATTCCCGCTTTAACATCGAAAGCTTGGTTATGCCAATCAATCAAATTGAGCAAGTTATGGTGTTCAACCATGACACCTTTCGGCTTTCCGGTAGAACCTGAGGTGTAAATAATGTAAGCCAATGATGTTGTCGCTTGACCATTTTCCGGCAAATTCTTAGTGCTATTGTTGGCCCATAACGCCCCTTGTTCACACACATTAACAATAGGTAACCGCTCAGCGAGTTGTGTAGTTACTGGCTCTAAATCAACACAACCATCGGTTAGCAATAGATCTGGCGCGCTATCGGTTAGCATGAACTCAATTCGATCGGCTGGATAACTCGGATCAATTGGCACATACCCCGCGCCCGCTTTTAAAATAGCGAGCATGCTCACCACCCAATCACAGGAACGATCAAAGCACAGGGCAACTCGGCGATCGTTTGTCACACCTTGTGAGCGTAACCATTGTGCCAACTGGTTAGCTTGCGCATTTAATTCACCATAGGTCAGCTCTTTTTCTTCAGTGATAACAGCCACGGAATCAGAGTAATTAAGGGCGATCTTCTCAATACGCTGCTGTACAAGACCGGATTTCATCACGTCAGGTAATGCTGGATTGAGGTGATGAATTAACTCTTGGTATTCTTCGCTAGGTAGCATATCCAAAGACTGAACCGGAGCAGCGCTATGTTCTACCATCGCGGCAAGCAGACGTTGCCAATATGTAAGGTAACGCTGCGCAGTTTGTGGAGTAAAGAGTGAGCTCGCATAGCTCAATTGACCTTTAAGCTGGCCGTCGACTTCACTGACCACCAAACTCAAATCAAATTTGGCGGTAGTGACCTCTTGTGCGAGCTCTGAAATAGTCATACCCGGTAAAGAGACATTGGCATCTGGTAAATTTTGCAGCGCAAACATCACCTGGAACACTGGGCTATGAGACATTGAGCGCTCTGGCGCAACCAGTTCTACCACTTTTTCAAACGGCAGCTCTTGATGCTCTTGCGCCGCTAATGTGGTCTGTTTAACCTGTTCTAGTAGCTGAGCCGTATTCACTGGCTCAGCAAAATTGACCCGCATCGCTTGTGAATTCACAAACATACCGATCAGATTTTCTGTTTCTTGCTGGCTGCGTCCAGCAATTGGCGAACCAACCACGACATCAGTTTGGTTACTCATACGTGACAATAATGCAGACCAACTCGCCAACAACGTCATATACAGCGTGCAGCCATGGCGATTCGACAGCGTTTTGAGTGCTTGAGTTAATGTCTCATTTAATTCAATGGCTAACGCATCACCCGCGTAGCTTTGTACTTCCGGACGTGGGAAATCAGTGTAGAGATCTAAGCACGTTGGAATGCCCGATAACTGTTCACGCCAATAGTTTGCCTCTTCTTCTAGCGCCTCTTGACGAAACTCGCGTTGCCAAAATGCGACATCACCATATTCAATGTCTAACGGGGCCAATAATGGGGAGCGATCTTCAATCAGAGCGCAGTAACATTCGTTAAGATCACGCGTAAAGACACTCATCGACCAGCCATCAGAAATAATATGGTGCATCGCAAGCTGTAACCAGTGCTCGTTGCTTTCGATTTGGATTAAGCGGGCAGCGACGAGAGGCCCCTGCGCCAAATCAAACTGGGGATGAAATGAACTGGCTAACGCTTGTTCTCGAGTTAAGTTCACTTTACTTAACGGAAATTCACGTAACTGACGATCTATCTGCTGCATAGGCTGATCGCCACGCATCACAATAGATGTTCTTAGTGCTCTATGACGAATCAAGACTTGATTTAACGCGTTCTGCAGAGCATCTTCATTTAATTGACCTTGCAGACGAATGCCGCCTTCAATTAAGTAAGCACTGTCGCTTGCCTCGCCCATTTGTGCTAAAAACCACAACCTTTGCTGTGCGAGCGACAAGGGATAGTGATCGAGATGTTGCGCAGTAATCGCAGTCTCTTGTTCTACCACTTCTTGCTGCGCCCCTTCTTGCTCAAGCTGTTCGAGCAACGCCATCATCTCTTCTGGTGATAGACTCTCTAAATCGAAACTGGTATCAGCCATTTACTTTCCCCTTAAACAATTTTTGTGCTGCCGATGCAAGATCGTGTTTTTTAAATGCGGCCAATTTTACGTAGGCCATTCGTGCGGCTAGTGCTTTTAATGTCGGATGATCAAAGAGATCCGTGATGGTTAACGTAATGGCTTGTTTTTCCTTAATACGCGATATCAACTGCACCGCCAGTAATGAATGCCCACCTAACTCAAAGAAATGGTCATCACGCCCCACTTGCTCGACATCAAGCAACTGCGCCCAAATTTGGGCCAATTGCTGTTCAAAAGCACCTTGTGGGGCAACATATTCACGAGTACTAATCGCGGATTCGTCAGGATTAGGTAACGCGCGGCGGTCGACTTTGCCATTCGGTGTCAAAGGTATGCTGTCAATCACAACAAACGCCCCTGGTACCATATATGGCGGGAATTGTTGACTTAACGTAGATTTAAGATCCGCCACCGTGATATCGTTGTGCGGCGCCAAAGTATAATAAGCAATCAGGCGCTTATTCTCTGCACTGTCACCTTTAGCAATCACAACCGCGTCATTGATAGCTGGTAATGCTTGCAAGGCGGTTTCAATTTCGCCTAATTCAATCCGATAACCACGAATCTTCACTTGGAAGTCATTACGACCAAGAAATTCTATCGTGCCATCCGGTAGACGACGCCCTAAATCACCGCTGCAATACATGCGCGCACCAGGCTCTGAACTGAATGGGTTGGGTAAAAAGCGTTCCGCCGTTAAGTCTTCACGTCCGAGATACTCAAGGGCAACCCCTTCACCACCAATCACAATTTCCCCCGTAACCCCCATAGGGACAGGATTATGGTGTTCATCCAATACATAGATTTGAGTGTTACCAATCGGTTTGCCTAACGGAATAGCGCGTTCAACATCATCGACCCGCATCACTTCATGCGTCATAGCAAAGGTGGTGGTTTCCGTTGGTCCGTAGCAACTTAATAAGTGCTTAGGTGGCGTGTTTTGCAACACTTTTTGTACCGTCCGAGGCTCAACCACATCGCCGCCTATCATCAAATAGCGCACTTGGCTAAAGGCTTTACCTAACAGATCGGAATACTGATTAAATAGCCCAATGGTGAGCCATAGAATGGTCACACCTTGCTCTACCAGTTCATCGGCTAATTTGGTCGGTTCAAGTAATAGTTGATCACTAATGACCACGACAGCGGCACCATTGAGTAATGGCCCCCACACTTCTAATGTTGTGGCATCGAATGCTGGGTTAGCTGCAAAAGAGGCGCGATCATAACGACTAAATTCAAGATAACCGTTATGGCTGATCAGGCGAGCAACGCCTCGATGGGCGATCACGACCCCTTTCGGTTGGCCTGTTGAGCCTGAGGTATACATGATATAAGCAGCTGAATCACCACGCACATTAATATTTGGATTGGCGCTCGCAAGGCTGTGGCCACTTGCTTTCTCAATTGCTTGTATCACATTGATACGCGGCAGTGCGCAGTCAAATACCATAGGCTGCGCTTCATCAGCCATAATTAAAGCCATCGCCTGACTGTCTTGTACGATATAGTTCAGCCTATCTTGCGGTGCTTTCGGGTCCAAAGGTACATAGATGGCGCCACATTTTACAATGGCCAGCTCAGCAATAATCAGCTCAATTGAACGTTCAATACAGATAGCAACAGCACTGCCGTATTGAACACCTTGCTGGATTAATTCATCAGCAAGACGGTTGGCACGCACATTCAGCATTTGATAGGTTAAACGCTGCTCTCCTTGCACAATCGCAATCGCATCAGGTGTCTCTTGCGCCCAATTTTCAAAACGTTGGGTAATCGATACATCACGGCCAAAGTCTACTTTTGTCTGATTATGTTCAACGATAACCTGCTCAAACTCGCTGGCCGACAAAATAGGGATAGCATGAATCGGTTGCTGTGCCGATTGAACCATTCCTCGTAGCAACGCTCGCCAATACCCCACCATACGTTCAATGGTCGCTTGATCAAATAGTGCGGTAGCATAGTTGAGTTGCCCAACAATACGCACATTATTCTCACTGACCAAAAGGCTCAAGTCACATTGCGCTGTGGTTACCGTTTCGTTCAACATACTCAGGCGTAAACCATCTAAGGTAATGGTTTCGCTTGGCATATTTTGTAATGCAAACATGACTTGATAAATAGGACTGTGCGATTGATTACGCTCAGGCGATACTGCCTCAACCATACGTTCGAACGGCAGATCTTGATTTGCCTGAGCATCTAATGCGGTTTGTTTGATCTGACTAAGTAGTTCGCTTGTCGTAATGTGCGCATCAACATTGGCACACATTGGCTGTGTATTAACAAACATACCGAGCAAATTTTCTGTTTCGGCTAAAGTGCGCCCCGCAATCGGTGAACCAATAATCACTTGCTCTTGATGAGCAAGGCGTGACATCAATGCAGACCAACTGGCGAGTAATGTCATATACAAGGTGCAGCCATGTTCTTGACTTAATTGATTTAACTGACGAGTCAGATCCGCATCAATATCAACGGCGAGGCTCGCTCCGGAAAAATCTTGCTTCGCTGGGCGAGCATAATCGGTCGGTAAATGCAGAAAATGTGGCATAGACTTAAGTTGATCTAGCCAATACGCCTGCTGTTTGTCCAGACGTTCACCCACTAAAAATTCTTGTTGCCAAGCAGCAAAATCACCGTAACTAATAGAAAGGGGATCCAATTGGACCGGTTGATGTTGAACCAAGGCTGCATAAGCACGACCCAGCTCTTTGATAAAGGTCGCAATAGACCAACCATCGGTAACAATATGGTGCATGGCAATTCGCAATTGCGCGTAGCCTTCGTTGATGCGGTTCAATTGCGCAGCAACCACCTCTCCCGTAGCCAGATCAAATTGCGGCGTAAATGGACTGTCCCCCTCCACGACATTAAATGGGAACGACACTTTTAGGTCATCAACCACTTGATAAGGGATACCATCGCGATCAATAAATTGGCTGCGTAATACGCTATGGCGTACATAGAGTGAATTCAATGCCTGCTGTAATGCAGCAATATTTAACTCACCTTCAATGACCACACCACTTGAAATGGTATAGGCTGCGCTCGCTTGGCGGTCCATTTGAGCAAGGAACCATAAACGTTGCTGCGCCAATGAAAGTGGCGCTTCTGCTTGGTTAGCACGTGGCACAATGGTTGCGCGCTCATTTTGTTCAGTACACATCAAGGCCAAGTCAGCCAAAACAGGATGAGCAAATAAGTCAGCAAGAGATAATTCCCACTCACTTTGTGCACGAACTCTTGAGGTTAACTGAACCGCAAGTAATGAATGGCCACCCAATTCGAAGAAATGATCTTGGCGTCCTACTTGCTCAACATTGAGTAATTCACTCCATAGGCGAGCCAGAAGCTGTTCTTTTTCCCCGACTGGAGCTTCGTACTCATGACGCACCATCGCACTTTGATCTACTTGCGGCAATGCGCGACGGTCAAGTTTGCCATTACTGGTGAGTGGCAATGCATGCAATGCCATCCAAGCCGCAGGAATCATATAATTTGGCACCAGATCTGCCACATGATCACGCAACGCATCAAGCGCAACATCGCCAACGTAATAAGCCACAATCTGTTGCTCACCAGTTGCATTTTGGGCAGCAATCACCGCAGCATCAATAACCCCAGTAAAGCTGCGGATACAGGCTTCAATTTCACCCAGTTCGATACGAAAACCACGAATCTTCACCTGATCATCATTGCGCCCTAAGTATTCAATACTGCCATCATCTAACCAGCGACCCAAATCGCCAGATTTGTACATGCGAGTGCTGCCATCGGCAACGAATGGATCTAACATAAAGCGCTCGGCGGTAAGATCAGCGCGGTTAAGATAACCTCGCGCAACACCGGCACCACTCACGTATAATTCCCCCGTCACACCAACAGGGACAGGTTGGCGATATTGATCCAAGATGTAGAGATTTAAGTCACGTAAACCGACACCTATTGGGCTGGCCCCCGTGCGTGTCACATCTTGCGCACTCAGTGGGTAATATGTGGTATGTACGGTTGTTTCTGTAATCCCATACATATTAATCAACTGGGTATTACTGTTCATTGCGCGTTGATACCAAGGTGCAAGAGCAGAAAGTTCCAGCGCTTCACCACCGAAAATCACGTAGCGCAGTTGGTGCTTTAGCTCGGTTTGCGCGACGACCAATTGGCGGAATGCACTTGGCGTTTGGTTAAGAACAGTGACCTGCTCTTCACACAATAGTTGATAAAATGCATCGGGTTGACGAGAAACTAAATGTGGCACAACGACTAAACGGCCACCAAACAGCAATGCTCCCCATATTTCCCATACCGAAAAATCAAACGCATAAGAGTGGAATAGTGTCCAAACATCGCGATGATTAAACCCAAATTCTTCCTCTGTCGCTGCCAGTAGGCGCAATACATTATGATGCTCAACCATCACCCCTTTAGGTTTACCCGTTGAACCAGAGGTATAGATGATATAAGCCATATTGTGTGGCGTTAATCCCAGTTCTTCAGGAGCCAGGTTGCTCGTTGATTCCTGTAACCACTGCGGTTTATCACATAGCGCAAAGGTCGCACCAACAGGAAGTTGCCCTAACTTATCCGTCAACTCGCTGGTAGTAATCACGACTTGTGGTTGGCTATCTTGCAGTGAATATTGTAAACGCTCTTGTGGGTAATTTGGATCAAGCGGTACATAAGCCCCACCCGCTTTTAATGTTGCCAATATAGCAACCAACAGTGTTTCGCTGCGTTGCAAGGCGATTGCAACGCGACTATCTGGACCAACACCTTGAGCTCGTAACCAATGCGCAAGTTGGTTAGCTTGTTCATTTAGCACACGGTAACTGAGCGTTTGTTGCTCAAAACTCACCGCAACGTTATTGGGATAACGTTGTGCCATGGCTTCAAACCGTTGGTGAATACACTCAGTGACAGGGTAACTCTGTTTATCACCATTAAAATCTCGTGTGACTTGCTGATAATGCGTGTCATCTAAAAGAGTAACTTGGTCGATGGACTGCTGATCATTGGCGATCCATTGACCCAACAACTGACGCCAACAATTAAGATATTGTTCAATGGTGGAACGTTTAAAAAGAGACGTCGGATAACGGATATCCCCTTCAATATTCGCCCCGGACCATCCCAATGAAAGTGATAAATCAAACTGCGCTTGTACCTCACTCTCGATATCCATCACTTGGGCACTCACATCACCCAGTTGCAATTGATCGGCACTTGAATCCTGCCAGGCGAACATCACCTGAAAAATCGGGGTATAAGAGAGAGAGCGGTTAGGTTTGAGTTTCTCGACAACATGATCAAAAGGTAAATCTTGATGAGACTGAGCTTGAATATTTTGTTGTTTCACACGAGCAAGAAACTCAGCCACACTTGGCTGACCAGACGTATCAACACGTAGCGCTAATGTGTTGGCAAAAAAGCCGATCATCACTTCTGTTTCACGTTGTGAGCGGTTCGCAACTGGTGAACCGATGACAATATCATCTTGTCCAGAAAAACGAGCTAATAACGATGACCATGCTGCCAACATCACCATGTAATCGGTCATTCCATGACGCTGACTAAAGTGATGGATTTGCGCCGACAACTCGGCATCAAATTCGATCTTAACCTTATCTCCCACATAACTCTGTTTTTCTGGACGAGGAAAGTCCGTCGGTAAACTAAGTAGTTCGGGAGCACCAGCTAAACATGACTGCCAATAAGCACTTTGACGCTCTGCCGCTGCACTATTTAACCAATCACGTTGCCAAGCGGCATAATCTGCATATTGGCATGTTAGAGGTGATAATGGTGTAGATTGATTGGCACAATACGCTTGATATAACTCGCTCAACTCTTTTAGCAATAACCCAAGCGACCAACCATCCGCGATCGCATGATGCATCGACAAAGCTAAGACAAATTCTGTTGGCGCTAACTCAAATAATGCCGTGCGAACTAATCGACCAGAAGCTAAGCAAAATGGTTGCTGCAACCACTCATTGACTTTGTCATCAATGGCAGAGCTATCGTTTAAAGAAAAGTGCTCAAAGGGCATACCAATACTAGGCTGTGCCACTTTTTGTTCAGGCTGCTCTTGCTCTGCTGGAAAACAAGTGCGTAAGACTTCGTGCCGCTCAACGATGCTATTTAATGCCTGAGTAAGCGCTGCAATATTCAACGCCCCAGTTAAGTGGACAACACCATTAATGTGGTAGGCACTTTCTGCATTAGGATCGAGCTGCTCAATAAACCAAAGTCGCTGCTGAGAAAATGACAGCGGTAGTGGTTGAGCGCGATCAACTAATGGAATGTGCGTGTCAACGGCAGCACTCGATTGAGTCGCTTTACCTTGTAATGCTCGCTTTTGCATCATTGCCTTGAGCGCGGCTAATTTTTTATCTTGTGGAATATTCATAATTTTTATTTTCAGGGGCTTACGCCCCTTACACCAATTCGTTATCTGCCAATTGAGCGAGCACCAAATCTAGCTCTGACTCGTCATACCCAGCGGCTAATGCCATCGCTTTCAACTCTTCCATGTCGATATCCGTCATGCTGCGCTGCAGTAACGTATCGCCCAGTTCGGCGAGCGTTGGCTGCGCAAAAAGGTCACTGATTGCCAGCTCCACATTGAAAGCATCACGAATTCGAGTTATGAGTTTGACGGCGAGCAACGAGTGTCCACCCAGTTCAAAGAAGTGGTCATGCCGACCCACTTGCTTAACGCCAAGCAGTTCACACCACAATTCTGCTAAACGTTGTTCTATTTCCCCTTCCGGTGCCTCATAGTGATGCGTAATAAATGCATCGACATCAGGTTCAGGGAGTGAACGGCGATCTATTTTGCCGTTCGCGGTTAATGGCATGCTGCTTAAACTTACGTAAGCAACAGGCACCATATATTGAGGTAGCTGCTCAGCCAGTTGGTCACGAATGGCTTCGCGCTGTGCATCACCAACAAAATAAGCAACCAAACGTTTGTCACCAGTTGGTGTGTCTTGGGCAATCACAATCGACTCATCCACGCCGGCGCAACGTTTTAAGGCAACATCAATTTCCCCCAATTCAATACGGAATCCACGAATTTTCACTTGGTCATCGTTACGACCTTGATACTCCAACGTGCCATCCTCTAACCAGCGGGCTAAATCGCCAGTACGATACATGCGAGCGCCACTTTCCGAGCGATGAGGATCCGGCAAGAAGCGTTCTGCAGTGAGATCATTGCGATTCATATAACCACGAGCGACACCCAGCCCTCCGATATAGAGCTCACCCGTCACACCACGCGGCACTAGCTGTCCATGTTCATCTAGAAGATAAAGTTGTGTATTGGTGATGCCTTTACCGATATGCAACCTTGTGTCTGAGGGTTTGATCACTCCCGACGTCGCGACAACCGTGGTTTCCGTTGGGCCATAGTTATTAACCAACTGATACGGCGCGTTCGCATGGGGTTGACGCGTTAATTTATCCCCCCCAACAAGCAAAGTTTTCAAGGTGCTGGGATGAACGCCACGAGCAAAGGAAAGCTCAGCGACTGGAGTGGACAAGAAGCCAACTTTAATCGGCTGTTGCACCCACCACTCCAGTAACTGTTCTGGATCTTTACTGATTTCAAGGGTTGGTAATGTCAGGTAAGCGCCCGCGCACAACGGTGGCCATATTTCCCACACTGCCGCATCAAATCCCAACCCTGCAACACTGGATACGCAATCATTAGGCTGAATATCAAACGCTTGATTATGCCAAGCGATCAAGTTAGCAAGGTTATGGTGTTCGACCATCACCCCTTTCGGTTGTCCAGTTGATCCTGAGGTGTAGATAACATAAGCCAGATTGGCGCTATTACGTCCCACCATTGCCAAATTCTCTGCAATGGAATCCGCCCACAAATGACGATCACGAATCACATTCACTTCTCGTACAGGCTGGGACTGAGTATCCCAGGTTACCGCCATATCAACGGTACCATCTGTCAGCATGAGAAGTGGCTGACTATCGTCCATCATATAACGGATACGATCAGCTGGGTAAGCGGGGTCAATTGGCACATAACCAGCGCCAGCTTTCAATGTCGCTAACATGGCAACAATCAGTGCCGGAGAACGGTCAAAACAGAGCGCAACTCTATCTTCGACACCTACCCCCTGTTGAACAAGCCAATGGGCAAGTTGATTGGCTTGAGCGTTCAGCTCCGCATAAGTAAGCTGGCGATCCGCACTCACGACTGCCAGTTGATCTGGATACATTTCAACTTGGCGTTCAAAGAGCTGGTGTACACACGAAACTTGATCAACAACTCGAGTTGTTTGATTCAGTTGATGCACCAATTGATGATATTGCGCTTGCGGTAAGACCGATAATTGATGAGTCGGTACATCTAACCCTGACACTAATTGCGTCGAAATCTGCTCTAGTGCCGCCACCAACATCGTGTCGATACCACGCGATTTAAGACGTTGGTCAATTTGCAAATCAAGGGAGAACTCACCCGTAATATGGTCGTTCACCGATAAGGTAACAGGGTAATTACTGTGTTCCGCGCTGTAGACGATATCCATTGAGCTTTCAATACCATCGAGTTGCGCGCTGCCCCCTGCATAGCGGTAATTCATTAGACTGCTAAATAGCGGAGCGCCCCCGACTAAACCACTGCACTGCTGTGCTAACGACAATGACGCATGCTCATAATCAAGTAACGTCGCCAATGATTGGTGTGTGTCATGCAATGCTGATTCCAGCGTGACATCGCTTAACGTAAGCTTAAGCGGTAAGGTATTGAGGAACATACCAAGTACCCGACTTGCACCTTGTCCAGCCGACATACGGCCAAACAATACCGTACCGAACACCACATCACTTCGTCCTGAGGTGGCTTTTAGAACCAGCCCCCACGCCAGATGGAACATCGCTGCTGGGCTCACACCTTGTTTACGAGCCATCGCTCGAATACGCTGACTTAATACGGCGTTAAGACCTAAGTGAGAGACATCAACCTCGCTATTTTCTGCTAGGTCTAAGACATCATACGGTGCGCAAGGCTCATCAATATCCGCGAATTGCTCAGTAAAGAATGCCTGATGCTGTTCGCTATTAGCGTTAAAACGGCTCGTCGACACAAAATCTCTAAATGGTAATGGTGTCGGCAATTCCGCCTCACGCCCAGCCATATGAGCAAAGACTTCTTCAACCAGCAGTTCCATGGTGGTGTGGTCGCTGTTTAAGTGATGGTTAATCAAACACAATAACCAACGGTTATTAACACTATCTTCTGTGTGATAAGCCGCCATCAACGGCGCTTGAGTCACATCAAGATGCGCATAATCACCATTTGCACGACGAGTAAGCTCGTTTAATACATCTCCATCGGCAAGTGCTTGTGCATCAATAGTGATTTGTGTCACAGGTAATACCGCGCTGCGCCACACTACTTGCACTGGCTCTTCTAAACTCTCCCATGCCATCGACGTGCGTAAGATGTCATGACGATCAATCACTTTCTGCAGCGCTTGAGTAAATGACACTACTTCTTGCTCGGTAGCAAAAGACAAAATAACTGGGCTGATATAAGGGTCACGCTCTTGCTGCAGACGGTGATGGTATAAGATACCTTCCTGCAACGTTGCTAATGGATAGATATCTTGGATATTCGCCATTCCCCCAGCAACCTGAGCCGCAATGTGCGCGATCTGCTCTTGATTCAAATCGACCAATGGCAGCATGTCTGGAGTGATCTGCTCACCATTAGCTGGCAAACTGTAGTTTGGAATTTGCCAATCTTGCTGCTCTGCACCCGTTAAGGTTTGCGCTAGTTCAGCCAATACCGGTTGATCAAACAGCGCTTTCACAGCCAATTGATAACCCCGTTGACGCAACTGTTCTATCAATTGAATGGCTAACAGTGAGTGTCCGCCCAACTCAAAGAAGTTGTCAAAACGACCCACTTGCGCAGTGTCTAACAAGGTTTGCCAAATGGTTGCCAGCTCGTTCTCTACCTCACCTTGTGGTGCGACATATTCACGGCGCACAAAGGCATCGTCACTTGGTTCTGGCAACGCTTTACGATCCATTTTTCCGTTTGGCGTCAATGGAATTTCTGCAATTTGAACTAACGCCGCTGGCACCATGTATTCTGGTAAACGCTCACCCATTTCCGCTTTTAACGCTTCAATCGATAAGTCGCTTTCCGAGGTAAA
>NZ_WEKT01000078.1:0-18584 GCF_009874545.1 Vibrio eleionomae
GTTATTAGTAATTCCTTTTACTTTTTTGGTTTATTTATATGCAAGAAACAGTTCGTGAAATTTTATCCGAAAGTGGATTCTCCTATTCTATAGAAACTTATGAATATAACCCCCAAGGCTCTGCTATCGGGGTTCAAGCAGCTAAATCTATGGGGCAAGCGGAAACCAATGTGGCTAAAACACTCATTATTGAAGTAGACAAGAAACACCCGGTCTGCGCTGTACTTCCCGCACATAAAAAAACGAATATGGAAGCAATAGCGGCGCTAATTGACGGTAAAAAAGCTCGCATGATGAATGCGGAAAAGTCGACCCAAATGACAGGCTTTCAGTCTGGTGGTACGAGTCCTCTAGGCGTATTTAAGCTCATGCCTGTTTTTATCGCTCAAGAGCTTGAGCAAATTACATCTATGTACGTCAATGCTGGTGGGCGAGGCGTTGTGGTAAAAATAGCCCCTCAACATCTGGCTCAGATTACAAGTGCAAAGTTTGTAGATATTTCAATTTAGTAACCATTATCGTTATTGTACGTTTAGCATCGTTGTAGCTATGAACCACAGGAAAATAATTAATTATTTTACAAACACTTACCTTAATGTTCTACATAAAAAGAAACTAAACAATAACAACATTTGGTTTTACAACCAACTAAGCTTAATTGAATTAAGCATCGATGGTTATCTTCCCTAATAAACGGGATCAACCTTACAGACAGTGAGACAACAGGAAAACTGTAATAGAGACCGTTCATGAAACCGTGTCAATGTAGCAGTAGTATGGTGAGACTATGACGATAAAAAAATCCCCATCGATCAACATTAGTAAAATGCGTAATAAAGTCGTAGTAAAAAGTAATGAGTTTATTCAAGCATCTGAATATAAGATTTCTTACAATCAGTACAAAGTGATCAAGTACTGTTTTGCTACCTTGGCGGATAAACAGCAACATGTGGTTGATATCAATATTAAAGAATACTGCCAAGCGATTGGTTTGACCCTACAATCTAATAACTTTGCGGGTATTCGTGAAGCCCTTGCTACTATGGAAGGCGCACCTTTCAAAGTTGAAGGCGAAGTCACATCAATAAATGAAGCGATCATCGATTCAGTTGAATTTCCATCTAAGAATGAAGCAAAAATTAGAATTTCAGATGCGTACACTCCTCTTGTACACTACGTAGAACCGCCTTACACCCAGTACAAATTTATTAATATTGCATTTTTAACCAGCTATTACTCCATTCGTTTATATGAAATGTGTAAATCTTGGCAGGTAAAAAAATCATTTACGATTGAAGTAGATAAACTGCGTAAACAGTTTGGTGTAGAAGATACACTAAAATGCTGGCAACACTTTAAAGAACGAGCTCTGTTAAAACCGATACAAGAGATTAATCAATTGACAGATATTAATGTTGAAATGCACTACATCAACCGTTTACGAACCGTCAATCAGATTGAATTTCACATCACCTCTAAAACTCGTGAGGAACGAGCGAAGGTGAAAGAATATATTGAAAAATATATCGACAGTAAATACTAATACGGCAACGCCAACAGATTTTTTAGCCGTACTACTAACTCAAGCCCATAAAAAAAGTTCACACAATGCGTGAACTTTTTTATTTCTAAATCAATTATTTAGAATGGGATGTCATCATCAAAATCCATTGGCGGCTCATTATACTGAGGCTGCTGCTGTGGAGCCTGTTGAGGCGCTTGCTGAGGTTTTTGTTGTTGATATTGAGGCTGAGCCGCTGGCTGTTGAGGCTGACCCCATCCGCCTTGTTGTTGCTGCTGTTGTGGAGCCATACCTTGACCGCCACCTTGACGACCACCAAGCATTTGCATGGTGCCATTAAAACCTTGAACAACGACTTCGGTTGTGTAGCGGTCTTGACCACTTTGGTCTTGCCATTTACGAGTTTGTAGTTGACCTTCAATATAAACTTGAGAGCCTTTACGCAAGTATTCACCTGCTACTTCAGCTAATTTGCCAAACAGAGCAACACGGTGCCATTCAGTTTTTTCTCGCTGTTCACCTGTTGCTTTATCACGCCATGAATCTGACGTTGCAACAGTGATATTCGCCACTGCTCCGCCATTTGGCATGTAGCGAACCTCAGGATCGGTACCTAGGTTACCTACTAATATTACTTTGTTCACACCACGGCTTGCCATGTTCTGCTCCGTCTAAACTGTAATTACTAAAAATTAGTCGGCAAGGATAACACGCTTTATCCATCACACCAATCTCTGCTCAAGAAGCGATGGTGCTCCTCTCCGAACTTTACCTCTAAATTGACCTTAGCAGAAATCTATCTCTTGTTTGTTCAATTTAGGTTTTAAATTGCGGCAAATATCAATCTTTAGAATGAGTGGTTACTCAGAGCAAACCCAAAGGCAAGAAATCTGACGCAAAATAGAGGATAGCTTATCGTCATCTTCCCAGTAATTAGTGACAGTAATCCTTTATCTCATCGTTAGGATTACGTTATGCAATCAAAACACACAAGATACATTCGCTGGATTCGTTTAGGTAACAACGTCTGTGATAACAAACTTCTTAAGCAATGTTCTGCACATTCGATCCCTTTGCAAATTGTGACGATCGAAGACGTAATGTTAACCTATTATGATAAATCTTATCAGATTTTACTCATAGACTATCAAGACCATTACTCAGTGAGAAAAGCACTCGCGCCAATTCGCTTACATGAGGGGTTATTTGAGGTAATTCTTTACAACGTACCACGCCGTTTAGATACGGATGAACACCTCTCCTTTGGACGTTTAAAAGGACTTTTTTATTCTCATGCAGAAACCGAGTATATTACAGCAGGACTAATAGAGATCATTAACGGTTCTCATTGTCTTCCCACCGAGAGTTATCAGCAGCTCGTCAATTATCTCCAATGCAATTTAGATATCTATTACCGTAAAACCTATCCACAACTCAGCCAAAGAGAAATTGAAATCTTACAACTGCTAAAAGAAGGCTTCTCAAATACCAGAATTGCCGATGATCTTTTTATCGCGGAATCAACCGTCAAATCACATCTCTATGCTCTATATAAAAAACTCAACGTCAAAAAACGAATTGAAGCCGTCGAATGGGGAAAGCAAAATTTACTGAGCTAAATGCGGATTCAAGCACATTACGCGCATCAACACCTGTGAATCCAATACCTTGTCATGATAATTTATACGTATATTCTTAAAGAAACGTGCAAAATAGGTTATTACCATGATTAAAAAGTGCCTTTTCCCTGCGGCAGGCTATGGCACCCGCTTTCTTCCTGCAACTAAATCTATGCCAAAAGAAATGATGCCTGTGGTGAACAAGCCCCTAATCGAATATGGGGTTGAAGAAGCCATTCAAGCAGGTATGGATGGAATGTGTATCGTTACAGGGCGTGGAAAACACTCCATCATGGACCACTTCGATATGAACTACGAATTAGAAAATCAAATTCGTGGTACAAACAAAGAAGAGCTGCTCGTCGATGTTCGAGACATCATGGATAGAGCCAACTTTACCTATATCCGTCAACGTGAAATGAAAGGGCTGGGTCACGCAATTTTAACCGGCCGAGAACTCGTTGGAGACGAAGCTTTTGCTGTTGTTCTCGCCGATGACTTATGCGTTAATCAGGATAAAGGCGTCCTTGCTCAAATGGCTGAATTGTATAAACAGTTCCGCTGTTCAATTGTTGCAGTACAAGAAGTGCCAGAAGATGAAACTCACAAGTACGGCGTGATCTCTGGAGAAATGATCAAAGATGATATTTTCCGCGTTGATGACATGGTTGAGAAACCAGAACCAGGAAAAGCGCCAAGTAATTTAGCTATTATTGGTCGCTATATTTTGACTCCAGATATTTTCGATATCATTGAAAAAACCAACCCAGGTAAAGGTGGAGAGATTCAAATCACTGACGCACTACTTCAGCAAGCGAAAACAGGCTGCGTATTAGCGTATAAATTTAAAGGTCATCGTTTTGACTGTGGTAGTGTTGAAGGTTACATCGAAGCAACCAACTACTGCTACGAAAACCTTTACAAGAAAAATTCACAAAAGGTTGAACTCGATAAGAAATCCACTCATCGTAGCTAATAAACTCTTTCTTAAAAAACAGTTAGGCTTGTCCTAACTGTTTTTTTATCCAGTATTTCTTTGCACAAAACTCACTCTATGTAATACTTGTTCATCTTGGTAAAACATGTAGAGCAGAGTGATGGATAAAATAGAAGTACGTGGTGCTCGAACCCATAATCTAAAAAATATAAATCTAACGATCCCGAGAGATAAACTCGTTGTTATCACTGGTTTATCAGGTTCAGGAAAATCATCGCTAGCATTCGATACTCTTTATGCAGAAGGCCAACGCCGATATGTTGAATCTCTTTCAGCCTACGCGCGACAATTCCTATCTTTAATGGAAAAACCTGATGTAGACCATATTGAGGGCTTATCTCCTGCAATCTCAATAGAGCAGAAATCAACATCACATAACCCACGTTCAACGGTCGGCACCATTACCGAAGTATACGACTACTTACGCCTACTATTTGCGCGTATTGGTGAACCTCGTTGTCCTGTCCATCACGTTCCCCTAAAGGCACAAACGGTCAGCCAAATGGTTGATAAAGTACTGGAGCTGCCTGAAGGTGAAAAAATGATGCTCCTTGCGCCTATCATTAAAGAGCGTAAAGGTGAACATGTTAAAACACTACAAAATTTAGCGTCACAAGGCTTTATCCGCGCTCGTATTGATGGTGAAACTTGCGATCTTTCAGATCCACCAGCGCTAGAACTACAAAAAAAACATACCATCGAAGTCGTTGTTGATCGCTTTAAAGTTCGCTCAGATTTACAGCAACGTTTGGCCGAATCTTTTGAAACAGCACTAGAACTTTCTGGTGGTGTCGTTATTGCTGCGCCAATGAGTGGTGAAGGTGAAGAACAAGTTTTCTCTGCCAACTTTGCTTGTCCTCATTGTGGCTACAGCATGCAAGAACTCGAACCTCGCCTTTTCTCATTCAATAATCCTGCAGGTGCCTGCCCAACCTGTGATGGATTAGGCGTTCAACAATATTTCGATGAAGACCGCGTAGTGCAAGACCCGAACCTAAGCTTAGCGGATGGCGCTATTCGTGGTTGGGATAAACGTAACTTCTATTATTTCCAAATGCTAACGTCATTAGCAGATCATTATAAATTTAAGCTCACAACACCATTTGAGAAACTTCCGAAAAAGATCCGTGACGTAATCTTACACGGTTCAGGTCATACCGACATTGAATTTAAATACGTTAATGATCGTGGTGATTTGCGAGTAAAACACCATCCGTTTGAAGGGATTCTTAATACCTTAGATCGACGCTACAAAGAGACAGATTCAAGCTCTGTTCGAGAAGAACTGAGCAAGTACATTTCGACAAAGTCTTGTGCAAGCTGTAATGGCACTCGACTACGAGAAGAAGCTCGTAATGTATTTATTAATGATACAACTCTACCTGAAATCGTCGAACTGAGTATTGCCGACTCTTTAGCGTTTTTTGATCACTTAAAACTTGAGGGTCAAAAAGCTAAGATCGCTGAGAAAGTGATGAAGGAGATCAAAGACCGTTTACACTTTTTGGTCAACGTCGGACTTAACTATCTCAACTTATCACGTAGTGCTGATACTTTATCTGGCGGCGAAGCCCAACGTATTCGATTAGCCAGTCAAATTGGTGCCGGCTTAGTTGGGGTAATGTATGTTCTTGATGAGCCCTCAATCGGTCTTCATCAACGTGATAATGAACGCTTGCTTAACACCCTTACTCATCTGAGAGATCTCGGTAATACCGTACTCGTTGTTGAACACGATGAAGATGCGATTCGTACTGCCGATCACGTTATTGATATTGGCCCAGGAGCAGGCGTTCATGGCGGGCAAGTGGTTGCAGAAGGCACTGTGGATGAAATCATTGCTAATCCGGACTCAATAACTGGCCAATACTTAAACGGGACACGTTGTATTGAAATCCCTAAAAAGCGCGTTGCACCGGATCCGAAAAAAACAGTTCAAGTACTCGGGGCTTCAGGCAATAACCTAAAAAATGTCGATATGTCGATTCCCGTTGGCTTATTTACATGCATTACTGGAGTATCAGGTTCGGGTAAATCAACATTAATTAATGACACGTTTTATAAAATTGCTCAAACGGCATTAAATGGAGCTACAACCTCAACACCAGCGCCTTACAAATCGATCAAAGGTCTTGAGCATTTTGATAAAGTCATTGCTATTGATCAAAGCCCAATTGGTCGTACTCCTCGCTCTAACCCAGCGACTTACACAGGTATATTCACACCTATCCGTGAACTGTTTGCGGGTACTCAGGAATCACGTTCTCGCGGTTATAAACCCGGGCGTTTTAGCTTTAATGTTCGTGGAGGACGCTGTGAAGCCTGTCAAGGCGATGGTGTGATTAAAGTTGAAATGCACTTCTTGCCTGATGTTTACGTTCCTTGTGATGTATGTAAAGGCAAACGCTATAACCGCGAAACCTTAGAAGTTCGCTACAAAGGCAAAACCATCGATGAAGTTTTGAATATGACCATCGAAGAAGCACGTTCATTTTTCGATCCAGTTCCAGCTATTGCTCGTAAACTGCAGACATTAATGGATGTGGGGCTATCTTATATTCGCTTAGGGCAAGCAGCGACAACATTATCAGGCGGAGAAGCACAGCGGGTAAAACTTGCGAGAGAACTGTCGAAACGTGATACAGGTAAGACTCTGTATATTTTAGATGAGCCAACAACTGGTCTACACTTTTATGATATTCAACAATTGCTCAGTGTTTTAAACCAATTACGTGATCGCGGTAATACTGTCGTCGTCATTGAGCATAATTTAGATGTTATCAAAACTGCTGATTGGATTATCGATCTAGGACCAGAAGGTGGTCAAGGCGGTGGTGAGATTATCGCCCAAGGCTCACCGGAAGATGTTGCAAAAGTAAAAGGCTCTCATACCGCCAGATTCCTTAAGCCTATGTTAAAATAGAAAGTTCCGTAATTTTGTCACCTTCAAATGGATTATTAAAGCAAGAGTAAGATAGTAAGTTTTCATCAGGCTCTCGTCTTACAATCATTTAGGTAGTAGAGACCAGCTGATGCGCTGGTCTCTTTGTTCAACAAGCGAGAGATATATGGCATTAGTGCTTTTAAGTGGAACAAAAATGGAACCGGACGCTCCCAAGGTTCCGCTTAACAAACCGTTTATCTATCTTATCGGTATAATTTATCTCTACGCGATGCATTTCTACATGCCAAATATAGGAGGTGCCGGACTACACCTTCCTTTCAATAATACAACATGGATGGTGCTAAGCTTTGCTGTTGCAGTAGGGTTCTACCAGTTGGCTAATCAAAGAATACTGCGTTATACCAAACTGACTATCAGCTTGTTTTGTGCCTGCCTACTCATGACCATCCCGGTTTTTTATCATGACGCTTCTTTCTCCCAGAGCTACATGAGACTTATCGGCCTTTGGAGTGGTTTTATTTTCTTTTTGATGCTGCAACAATTCCGGTTTAGCAATAAAGAAAAACAGTCATTGCTATGGTTAATTTTACTGGGTGTTCTTATTGAAGCATTTATCGGTATTTATCAGTTTCTCGGTAACTTTCAACCTGCTGCTGAAGGCGTAAAATACCTTCGCCCTTATGGTACATTCCGTCAACCCAATGTTATGGCAAGCTTTCTCGCTACAGGGCTAATGTTATCAGCCTATCTTCTGGCAAGACAGGCCACCAAATACGGCCGTAATGTGAAAGAGTTAGGCGTCCTTTTTTTCACTCCGCTTATCACCCTACCTTTACTCGTAGTACTTGCGTCACGAACGGCTTGGCTCGGTACGATTTTGGGTGTCGCTCTTATACTGCCTTACCTATACAAATATGCATCAAAGAAACGTTTCTATATCTGGGTAAGCTTACTGATTATTGGGCTTGCTATCGGTATTTCTACTCTATTTATTCAATCCACCGGAGGTGTAGTTAGCAACAAAGCCGACTTGGAATCACCAAGGCGTTACACATTCCCCCAAGCGATTGATATGGTTATAGAAAAACCATTTACAGGCTATGGTTATGGGAAATTTGAAGAGAAGTACGCCCTGTACACCGCGCGCCAACACCAACTAAACCCAAGCTATCACCCAGGTCTACCGAGTATGGATCACCCTCATAACGAGCTACTGTATTGGGCAGTTGAAGGGGGACTGGTACCTATTGCGGGTATTTTTATTGCTGCGGCATTTGTATTACTGCGTATATCTCAAACAAAAAAAGGAACTCGACTCGCTCTATTTGCCCTGTTGGTACCTATAGCGCTTCACACTCAGCTAGAGTATCCCTTCTATCATTCCGCAGCCCACTGGATTACTTTTTTGATTCTCCTTTATTGGATAGATCAGCGCTCTATCCACTTTCATCAACTCACTTTCTCATTAACGATCAAACGAATTCTGCGGATTAGCTCATTATTGGTGCCCGCACTCACAACAGCTTTTATGCTTACTTCGCTACAAACCAATTATGTATTGGCTAAGTTTGAACGCACCAAAGATCATGATCCTGCACTTTTAGAGCAAGTGACGAACCTGACCGTATGGAAAGATCGCTTTGATTGGGACACCTACACGACTTATCTCAAACTCGGGCTTGATGAAAATAAATCAGCGTATATTCAACCTTATATAGATTGGTCACTTGAAATAATAAAACGACAACCTCGGCCTATTTTTTACCGCAATTTGATCTTTGCTTATCAATTTATTGGTGAAAAGAGTCGAGCTGATCAAATTCGATCTGAAGCAGAATTTCTCTTTCCAAATATAGACTTTAGCCATATTCGTTATGAAAACGGTAGGATAGTTGACACCATATCGTCAGTCAGTAGTTCAGTCAGCATATCAAAACCTTAGCTTTATGAACGTAGGGATACTCAGTATCCCTACTCTGATCTCGTCAGCTGATTACTCTTTATGAAGTATGGTATCTAATGCATGTAAACATAAAGCGACATTTTCTTCACGAGCGCCATAGCCCATCAGACCAATACGCCAAGCTTTTCCTGCTAGCTCCCCTAATCCTGCCCCAATTTCTAAATTATAAGTGTCCAGTAATTGTCGCCGGATGGTTGCCTCATCAATCCCTTGAGGAAAATATACCGCATTAAGTTGAGGTAAGCGGTATCTAGCATCAACCACAAATTTAAATCCCATCATTTCTAAGCCTAGTTTTAGCACATCATGCATATTTTGATGACGACGCCAGGCCATCTCTAATCCTTCGTTTTGCAATAAAATTAACGCTTCATGCAAAGCATACAAGCTATTGACTGGTGCTGTATGGTGATAACTACGTTTACCATCGCCACTCCAATACCCCAACACCAAACTCTGATCTAAAAACCAACTCTGGATGGGCGTTGAACGTGACTGAATTTTTTCAATAGCAGCAGGAGAAAAAGTGAGAGGAGACAAACCAGGTACACACGATAAACATTTTTGACTGCCAGAATAAACGGCATCTAACTGCCACTCATCCACCAGCAAAGGTACTCCACCAAGAGAAGTCACAGCATCAACAATAGTCAGAATGCCAAATCGTTTAGCCAATGCACCAAGCTCTTGCGCATCACTCAAGGCTCCCGTTGAGGTTTCAGCATGAACAAATGCCAAAATTTTTGCATCTGGGTTTTCTTTCAGTGCTTGTTCAACTTTATCTATAGAGACAGGAGCTCCCCATTCATCATCAACAACAATTGGCTTTCCACCGCACCGCACGACATTTTCGCGCATACGCTCACCAAAGACCCCATTACGACAAATGATCACCTTATCCCCGGGTTCTACCATATTAACAAAACACGCCTCCATTCCCGCGCTTCCCGGAGCAGAGACAGCAATGGTAAATGCATTTTTTGTTTGAAAGGCATATTGAAGTAGTACTTTCAGTTCATCCATCATTCCGATAAACAGTGGATCTAAATGTCCTACGGTAGGTCGACTTAGTGCCTGTAATACTCTGTGTGAAATATCTGACGGTCCAGGTCCCATCAATATTCTTCTCGGTGGATAAAAGCTCTCGATTGACATGCTCCCTTCCTGTAGTGATTAAGTGCTCATTAAGGTTAGACAGTGATTTAAAATCCCGCCAAATATTCCTTTCCACTGCCTCACTAAGGTATGAAACTAAAAATAATGCATTGATTTGCCGATTATCAAAATATTCATGCAATTTACGATTGACATTCCACGCTCAAAAACGTTCAATGAAAAGGCAATCAAGCAGAAGAGGAGCACTACCCAGGTAGCTGTTTTGTGGAGCCACAACTCCAAGACAAAACATTGAGGGGGAGTAGTGCCGAGGTGAATCATAATGTGGTCATGATTTGTCGGGTGAATGGGCTGAATCCCTTCAACTGTCGTTAGTTCTATCTAACGAAGAGCTTCTGAGGTAATAACCTTCCTTAAGTTACACCTCTACTTTGCTCTTAGCATCCTCTCTTAAAATAACCATCTATATTAGATATTGAGCAATACCGATAAAAACAAGCTATTGATATACAAGAATATACACACAAAATGGCATAATAACTCATCGGTGTGAGTGATGTTCAATGCTCATATCTCATTAGATACGGTTTAGGACACTGGCTGGGTATATCAGCCTAACATTATCATTTAGGAAGTATTGGGAGAATCTATCGTGAGCGCATTTAATGTGGCTAAGTTTGGCGGAACCAGTGTAGCGGACTTCGCTGCGATGAGTCGTTGTTCAGCTATTATTGAAAACAACCCTCAAACTAAACTGGTCGTAAGCAGTGCATGTTCAGGAGTCACTAACCTGCTTGTCGAACTAGCAAATGGCATTGCAGAACCAGAACAACGTGCGCAAATAATTACGCAAATTGCAGAGATTCACCACACGATTATTGACCAATTAGCTGAACCTACTCAGGTAGAAAAAGACGTTCATGCTATTTTAGATGTAGTAAAAAGCTGCGCTGAAGCCGCGTCTTTCCAATCGAGCAAAAAATTGACCGACCATTTAGTTGCTTGTGGCGAACTTATGTCCACTCACATTCTGGCTCAATTGATGCGAGAACGCGGTGTAAATGCTGTACGCTTTGATATTCGTGATGTACTTCGTACTGATGATAATTACGGTAAGGCAGAGCCTCAATTAAATGAGATTAGCGCATTAGCTCAAGAGAAGCTCACCCCACTCTGCCAACAACATGTCGTAATTACTCAAGGCTTTATCGGCTCTGACGAACAAGGCATAACCACTACATTAGGACGCGGTGGTAGTGACTATTCCGCGGCACTAATTGCAGAAGCCGTACAAGCTTCTGGTCTAGAAATCTGGACTGATGTTCCAGGGATCTACAGCACCGACCCTCGTATTGCTCCTCATGCTAAACCAATTCCAGAAATCAGTTTTAGTGAAGCATCTGAGATGGCTAACTTTGGTGCTAAAATACTGCACCCGTCAACATTATTACCCGCTCTCCGCGACGGTATCCCTGTGTTTGTGGGATCGTCAAAAGAACCAGAAAAAGGTGGTACTTGGATCCGCCAAGAAGTTGAAAGCGCTCCCCAATTCCGAGCATTAGCATTACGTTCAAACCAAACCATGGTAACGCTGCACAGTGCAAACATGTTCCAAACCTACGGTTTCTTAGCCAAAGTATTTGAAATTCTTGCTAAACATAAAATTTCAGTTGATTTGATTACTACTTCAGAAATCAGTGTCTCGTTAACCCTCGATAAAACCGACACTTCTGGTGGTTCACCAGAACTACCTCAAGCGGTTAAAGATGAATTACAAGATTTATGTACTGTAAAAGTAGAGCATGATTTAAGTCTAGTAGCGCTAATCGGTAACCAAATGGAAAACCGAGGCTATGCAAAACAAGTCTTTGGGGTGTTAGATAATTTCAACCTACGAATGATCTGTTATGGCGCAAGTGATCATAACCTTTGCTTCTTAGTCGACTCTTCTTCAGCTAAAGAAGTCATTCAGCACCTACACGCTGAACTATTTGAATAAAGAATTAAATAAAAAGCTAAATTAAATAAAACAACAACGAGAGTGTAAAAAGGCCATCGCTATAACGATGGCCTTTGTTTTATGCAAAGTACTAACTAACCATTAATATTCGGTCCTAACCACTTCTCTGCTTCAAGTAGGTCCCAACCTTTGCGTTCTGCGTAACTTGCAACTTGATCGGCTTGAATTTGAGCCACGGCAAAATAACGTGAGTCAGGATGAGAGAAATACCAACCAGAGACTGAAGCTCCAGGATACATTGCATAACTGGAGGTCAATTGCATACCAATCGCCTCTTCAACATTCAGTAACTCCCATATCTGACCTTTCTCGGTATGTTCCGGACAGGCAGCGTAGCCTGGAGCAGGGCGAATACCCTGATATTTTTCCCGAATAAGGTCATCATTAGACAACGCTTCATCAGGAGCATAACCCCAAAGATCTTTACGAACCACCTGATGTAAATACTCGGCAAATGCTTCCGCTAAACGGTCTGCTACAGCTTGAACCATGATGGCATTATAATCGTCACCTTGTGCTTTAAATTCATCAGCAAGTTCACGCTCATTGATCCCTCCCGTTACCGCAAATGCGCCAATCCAATCTTCTTTACCACTTTCTTTTGGCGCTACATAATCAGATAAGCAGTAGTTAGGACCTTTAGGTTTCAATGTTTGTTGCCGTAGATGATGCAAAATATGGCTCACGTCGCTACGATTTTCATCCGCATATACTTCAATGTCATCACCGATACAAGCGGCTGGAAATAAACCGCAAATTCCTGATGCAGTCAGTAAACCTTCAGCTTCAATACGATCTAACCATTCATTTGCGTCGTGGAATAGACGTTTTGCTTCTTCTCCCACTTCCTCATGTTCAAAAATCGCTGGGTATTTACCCATTAATGACCATGTCATGAAAAATGGTGTCCAATCGATATATTGGCGTAAGGTATTCACCGACATATTTTCGAAGACATGAATGCCAGGTTTAGCCGGCTTAGGCGGAGTATATGAATCCCAGTCGAGAGCGACCTTATTGGCTCTTGCCTCTTCTAAAGTCACTGGTCGCGATTTGGGCTTTTTGCGAGCATGCTGCTCACGGGTGCGTTCGTAATCGGCATCCAACCTTTCAACAAACGCAGGACGTTGCTCATCAGAAAGCAATGCAGCGCAAACACCAACAGCTCGAGATGCATTATTCACATACACTACAGGGTTATGGTAATTTTGCTCAATTTTGACTGCGGTATGCGCTTTAGACGTTGTAGCACCACCAATCAGTAATGGCACTTCATATCCCAAACGCTCCATCTCTTTAGCAACATGGACCATTTCATCTAAAGATGGTGTGATAAGACCTGACAATCCGATAATGTCGACATTTTCTTCTTGAGCGACTTTCAAAATTTTCTCACAAGGGACCATGACACCAAGGTCGATAATTTCAAAGTTATTACATTGCAGCACCACACCAACGATATTTTTACCGATATCGTGTACATCACCTTTCACAGTCGCTAACAGAATTTTACCGTTACTCGAACCCTGCTGTTTTTCCGCGTTAATATAAGGCTCTAAATGAGCAACAGCCTGCTTCATTACACGCGCTGATTTTACGACTTGAGGAAGGAACATTTTTCCTTCACCAAAGAGATCACCAACAACATTCATGCCGTCCATTAACGGACCTTCGATCACTTCCAACGGTTTTGCTGCATTGATGCGAGCTTCTTCCGTATCTGCAACGATAAACTCTGTGATACCTTTAACCAATGCATGTTCGAGGCGTTTCGCTACTGGCCAAGTACGCCATTCATGAGCGGAAGCATCTTCTTCTTTCCCCACAGCATTAGAGCGGTACTCTTCTGCGATTTCTAACAAGCGCTCAGTCCCATCATCACGACGGTTTAAAATAACATCTTCAACAGCTTCTCGCAGTTTATCAGGCACATTGTCATAGACTTCTAACTGGCCAGCATTAACAATCCCCATATCCATACCATTTTTAAAACAATGGTAGAGAAATACCGCGTGAATCGCTTCACGCACATAATTATTACCGCGGAAAGAGAACGAAACGTTTGATACCCCACCAGAAATCATGGCATATGGAAGATCTCGTTTAATATCGGCGACAGCATTAATAAAATCGAGCGCGTAGTTATTATGCTCATCAATACCAGTCGCAACTGCAAAGATATTGGGGTCAAAAATAATATCTTCTGGAGGGAATCCTATTTGATCAACCAAAATACGATAAGCCCGAGTACAAATTTGTAACTTACGCTCACGAGTATCCGCTTGCCCTACTTCATCAAAAGCCATCACAATTACAGCAGCACCATAGCGGCGCACCGTTTTCGCATGCTCGATGAATTTTTCTTCCCCTTCTTTTAGAGAAATAGAGTTAACGATGCCTTTGCCTTGAATACATTTCAGGCCCGCTTCAATAACCTCCCACTTAGAGGAGTCCACCATGATAGGCACTTTGGATATTTCTGGCTCTGACGCACAAAGATTGAGGAAGCGCACCATGCATGCTTCAGCATCCAACATCCCTTCATCCATGTTGATATCAATGATTTGTGCACCATTTTCAACCTGTTGACGCGCAACATCTAGGGCCTCATCGTAGAGTTCTTCTTTGATTAACCGTTTAAAGCGAGCAGAACCCGTAACATTGGTTCTTTCGCCAACGTTAAGAAAGAGCGTTTCTTTAGCTATATTGAGCGGTTCTAAACCAGATAAACGACATTCAACAGCCATATCGGGTAATGGGCGGGGAGGAACACCTTCAACCACTTGAGCCATCTGACGAATATGTTCTGGAGTCGTACCACAACAGCCCCCCACTAAGTTAAGAAAACCCGCTTTAGCCCATTCACCAATATGCTTCGCCATATCTTCTGGAGATAAGTCATATTCACCAAACGCGTTAGGTAGTCCGGCGTTAGGATGTGCTGAAACAAATGTCTCAGAAATACGCGACATTTCCCCCAAATACTGCCGTAATTCGTCCGGTCCTAATGCGCAGTTCAAACCAAAGGATAGAGGCGTGACATGGCGCATAGAGTTGTAAAACGCTTCTGTAGTTTGACCCGATAAAGTACGGCCAGAGGCATCAGTAATAGTGCCGGAAATCATGATAGGAAGGTCGACGCCTAACTGTTCGAACGTCACTTCAACGGCATAAGCACACGCTTTTGCATTTAAGGTATCGAATATGGTTTCAATTAGGATGAGATCTGCTCCGCCTTTGATAAGGGCAGTAGCCGATTCAGAATACGCCTCAACTAATTGATCAAACGAAACATTACGAAATCCTGGGTCATTCACGTCAGGAGAGATAGAGCATGTTCGGTTGGTAGGACCGAGAACTCCCGCGACATAACGCGGTTTTTCTGGTGTTTTTCGGGTCCACTCATCAGCGGCTTCGCGAGCCAGTTTTGCTGCTGAAAAATTGATCTCTTCGCTCAAAGATTGCATGTCATAGTCAGCCATTGCAATCGTCGTGGCATTAAATGTATTAGTTTCAAGAATATCAGCGCCAGCTTCTAAGTAGGCACAATGGATTTCCTTGATCAAATGAGGCTGACTGAGTACGAGTAGATCATTATTACCTTTCAGATCACAATGCCAATCAGCAAACCGATCTCCTCGGTAATCTTCCTCTTCCAGCTTATAACTTTGAATCATAGTCCCCATACCGCCATCAATTAGCAGTATGCGTTGTTTTAATTGTTGTTCTATTTGATGTCGTATTTTACTACCCACAATACAGCCCCATTCCTTACGCTTAATTTGCATCCTACCATAACTCATATGGAAATCTAGACGTCTAAAAACAAAAATCCTTAAGAAATATAGTGATTAGACATTCAACAAAAAGTGTTTGCTATTTATTCACCATCGAACGACAATTTCCGTTCATTGTTTGTTACATAAGTGAAGAAAATGTCAGTCTATTACACACTTTGTTTTCTCTCTGCCGCTGCAATGTTGATTGCTTTTTTCAATAGCAAGATCGGAAAAATGCAAACAACAATTGCCATCACGGCGGGTTCAATGCTGCTTTCCTTACTCATTCTAGTTGCTGGTCAAAATAATTGGTTTAACCTCACCCAAATCGCCAGACAAACTATGACTAGTATTAACTTCGAGGATTTTTTACTTAAAGGAATATTGGGTTTTCTTTTATTTGCCGGTGGATTAGGAATCAAACTCCCCAATCTCAAGGATCAAAAATGGGAAATTGCCGTTTTAGCACTCGGAGCCACTATTTTTTCAACCTTTTTTATTGGCTTTGGACTTTACTGGCTTTGTCAGCTCGTAGGGATAAATCTGCAATTAGTTTATTGCATGCTATTCGGAGCACTTATCTCACCCACAGACCCGATAGCTGTTCTAGCCATTGTGAAAAAACTCAACGCCCCAAAAAGGATCTCTACTCAAATTGAAGGGGAATCACTATTTAATGATGGGTTTGGCTTGGTTATTTTTGTGACTATTTTCACTATTGCTTTTGGATCACAAGCTCCAACTATCGGAAGTGTGGCAGGACTATTCATTCATGAAGCGATAGGCGGCATTATCTATGGTTTTGTATTGGGTTTAATTTTTCACTACCTCATCAGTGCCACTAACGACCACTCAATGGAGCTGCTTTTAACCATCGGCGTTCCGACTGCAGGTTTCGTATTTGCCGATATCATCCATGTATCCGGACCATTAGCAATGGTCGTGTCAGGCATCATGATTGGTAATTGGACGAGATTTATCGGTTTCTCTAAAGAGAGTGAAGAACACCTAGATCACTTTTGGGAATTGGTGGATGAATTTCTAAATGGTGTGCTATTTTTGTTAATCGGTATGTCAATGTTGCTATTCAAATTTCATGAAGAAGATTGGATAGTAATGGCAATTGCTATTCCATTAGTTCTTTTGGGTCGCTATACCAGTGTTGCGGTTCCATACATCGGCTTTAAACGCTATAGAACCTATAACCCATGGTCGATTCGCATTCTAACTTGGGGAGGTTTACGCGGTGGGCTAGCGTTAGCAATGGCACTTTCCATCCCTTCAGGGATCATGGTGATTCCAGACAAACTCATCGACGTGAAAGAATTAATTCTAGTCATGACCTATGCCGTTGTCGTGTTCTCCATTTTAATCCAGGGTTCAACCATTACTCCTATGATTGAAAAGGCAAAAATGGAGGAAAAAAACATGGCCTCGAATACAGAGGAAGAAACCCCAGAGAACGCCCGCTAACCCCAAATTAAAAGGAGCGACTAGCGCTCCTTTTTTATATGCCAATTACAGCAAATCATTTAACGCGATACCCACACCAATTCTTTGAGTATGAACGTTATAATCAATTAAACTTTCACCATAACCATTAAAATACTGAACATACGCACGTAAATTACGATGAATTGGATAACTCCAAGTTAACTCTAGAGCAGCGCGGTTGTGCTTCTCTAAGTTATTACGAAACATAAAGCTATAGCGTTGCTCACCCACACCATACAAGCCTGTTAATTCAAAGTTACCCATATAATGCGTAATATCAGGATTATCATCGCCAGTCGCATCTGTTGGGCTACTTTTTTCACTCTCAGGTATACGCCACCATACTTTTGTACTTAGAGCTAATGGGCCTTTATCAAATATCATAGAGCCATAAAGTCTATTCCAGCTACGAGATAGGGTACTAGAACGCCCATTAGACTGATGATCAGCACCGACCATCCAGTAAGAATTTTTAAATCCAGCGACTTCCCAATCATTATCAAACAATAAAAATAGTTCTGGTTCATGGACGGTTTCACGAAATGGCGCAGAACTGTCTTTATTGTATACCTGCCACCATGACTGGTTGGTATAGGCGAAGTACAAGTCACCATCACCCACAAGATCAATAGCAAGAGGCATTTTAAAAGAGATTTGAAACTTGGCCTCAAAATTATCTAGTGAATCAGCGTATTCATCATCATCGCGAAAAGGCTTGTTATTAGGGTGAGGGTTATAAGTAACAGGTAAAAGGTAGTTAGCTTTGTGTGGCATAATCACGAAAGGATTATCCATCACTTTGTGTTCTTCTTTTGTTCTCTCATCGACTAACGAATCATCAGTATCATTTGTCGTTGTATCAGCAGCATACACAGCACTAGAGACTATATAAGACAGCAGTAATATCGTTAAAGATACCTTCATTCAGTATGCTCCATAGAGTTGATGCTAAACATTCAGCAACTAAATTATCATCAGCTCTGTACTATTAAAAGATACCAGATCTTTTATCACAACAAATTATACCAATCGCACTAATTTTATGATCTAATATCAGCTTCAATAGGAGCTGATATGAACACCCCTGACTTCCCAAAACTTATTCGTGAAACATCCGATGCGAGGATGCGTACGAGACTTCTTGCTATATCTCATTTCGTGGATGGAAA
>NZ_WEKT01000079.1:0-18365 GCF_009874545.1 Vibrio eleionomae
AAGTCATAATAAGGAACTTGTTGATCATCATGATCAATTAACTTATTGTGAGTTAAGGTTTATTTGATGATGGTAAACTGAGCGACTCTTCAAAAATAACCTTTTCTACAGGCCTTTAAAACCAAGGGGTTTCATGCGTTTGCCCTGCAAGGTAACACCGCGACTTGTGGCCAGCGCGCCTGATAACTCGCGACCATCTTTTCATAACTGGCTTGAGTCATCACCGTTTTATTGGGTCTCACAACCAAATTAAAAGCGTCACTTAAACCGTAAGGTGCGTAGCATTCTACTTCACCGAGGTGATTTAAAGTAAACCCGATAGCGAAGGCAGGTAGCCAAGACTCTATTCCCTGCTCAACGCGCAGATAAGGCTGCACTGTCATCCTAAATTTGCGGAGATACATATCATGAATTCTGGCTTGGTTTTTCACATCAAGCTCATAACCATGGGTTACTAAAGCTGATATTTGATCTTGATACTCCTGCTGAGAGACGTCTCCTCCACTATCAAAATAGATGACATCAATATCTTTTATCTGGCTGAGTAAAGGCAGATCTAATTGATGATTCCAAATCAGTTCAGTTAATGCGCCGCCACCAATATAAAAATTGGGTAGGCCTACATCGACGCAGGCTTGGGCGGTTTGTATGAGTGCTGGTTCAGAACAAATAAGATCAACGAACTGATCTTTAAGGTTTTCATTGAGCAATACTAGGCGACTCCTTGGCAATGAGTCAGTGTTTGTAATGCGCTCAACGCTTTGTCTGCTTGCTCTGACGGCACAAAAATATGATCGTGAAAATAGGCCGCAATCACGTTAGCACTCACCCCCACTTCAGTAAGTTTGGTGGCCACTGCTGCGGTTAGCCCAACAGCTTCAAGACTAGAATGAACATTGAGGGTAATTTTGCGGAAAGTACGATCGAATTCTATTCCTGCGTTAATTGCAGAGTATTTATGAATAATTAGCGTCAAACCTTCCGCTTCTAGAAACGTCGCAATGGGTTTTAATGAGAGATACTCTTCTAAGTTCCCAGTAACCGAACAGAATACCCATTCAGCTTTAGATAACTCCGGTGACATCGAAGCAAGTAACGTCTCCAACTCTGTGATTCCTGACATAACGCCTCCCTTATTACGCGAGTGACACTGAGTGGTTTTAGCCACTTTACCACTACGAAAATTAAAGGGTAAGCCTCTCATAGCAAAGAATTTTATTGATATAAATTACGATAATAACTAAGTGACCGGATCTAGAAGCTATCTTCTGAAATCCGGCTTTATTTAAGCTAAAAATAGCTGACTCGCGCCCGTAGATTAAATACTACTAATGTTTAGGATTAGGTTAGGATCGGGGCAGTTTGATAAGTAAAAATCTGCTTGTTCAGGATTCACGACTCCGGTGTAATCATCGGTTGAACCCTGCATATCTTTTACAATCTGAAAATGTAAATGGGTTGGCCAGCCACCATTTTCTGCGGACGTTCCTATCGTCGCGAATTGTTGGCCTTGAGCTATCTGCTGCCCCACACTGAGAGCCGTGAGAGAAGCACGAGCTAAATGGCCATACAATGTAAAAAACACATGGCCTTCTAACTTATGGCGTAAAATCACGACCGGGCCATAGTCACCTATTGTGTCGTGATCAGCAAACCCCAACACCTCCCCCGCCAATGGCGCAAAGACGGGATTACCCGCGGGAATACCCAAATCAACACCAATATGCAGTGTGCACGCTTCACGCCCAGCAAAGTTATCTGTGTCTTGATAGATCATGCGCTCTTCTGCGTAGCGGCCAATATTCACCACGGCACCAATTTGGCTTGCTCGTTTGTGCATTTCTTCCACATAATTAGCACCTTCACGCACTTTATCCCAGATATCACCAGTGGGTGTTAGATCGACCACCAATGGAATTCCATGTTGTAAATGCTCGGGAATTACGCAATGAAAGTCATGTTGAGCTAGTACGGATTCTAATGTTGAACTCATGCTTGCGCCTCTTTTCCTACAGAAATAGGGTTGGTTGGAATAATAATCATGGCGAGTAGGTAACCAGCCGCGGCTACGATTGTTGGCAAAGTTAAATTCACATTAACAAGAATGGCGGTTAAATAACCGGTTAAAGTCCAAGCTAATCCTACCATGGTACTTGCAAGCGCCATTGCCCAACCTTGATCGCTATGTTTCGCACGATCAGAAAGTGCAGTGATATATAAAGGAAACGAGAGCGCGACTAACGCAGAGGTCACCACCATCGCTACGACATGTAGAGTAAAGTTTGGCGCATAAGCAAGCGCAAGCATTCCCAAAGCATCGCCTAGTAACACTGTTTTTAAAGAACCAATTAAAGAGAACCGACTTAAGACAATTCGTGGTAATGCCAATAATGAAATGATCATCACGATGCCAATGGCCATCATAAAGTATTGGTAGGTATTACTCTGCACAGCAAGGTGGAAGCGTTCAGGAAAGATAAATGAAATGTTCTGAAAGTAAGAGCTCCAGCTAAATTGACACAAAAATACAATCAATAAACAAGGAATAAAGCCAGCTTGACTACGCGATAGTGGCGCAGCTAATGACCACGGATTTTCTGTCGTTAAAACCTGCTGTTTAGGCAATGACACTAAGTTAAGTAACACTAAACATACTAACGCAATCAGTAAACAAGCATAAAATGGTGCTTGTGGGCCATATAACGCAGATAGTTTACTCCCTAAAGCAGGGCCAAACGACATGGCTGCCGTCATCACTACCGCCACCAAGCTCATCAATGTGGCTTTCGTTTTACCGCCGCTATTATCAGTAAGTACCGCTTGAGCAATAGGTTGACTAGATGAACCGATACTGTTGATCATATTACCGGTAAACAATAGCACGACCGAACCGGTAATAACTGAGTACACCGGAATAGCAAACCCAATGGCCCCAGTAAGCAGACATAATACCATCACCACTTTACGGTTATATCGATCGGCAAAACGCGCAATAAAGGGAGTAAAAAACATAGAAATAAATGGCGCAACCGACATCACAGTGCCGAACAGCGCTCGGCGTTTTTCGAGCGACATTGATTGAGAAATCGCCATCGAGTGATCATTAGTTAAAAACAGACTGACATAAGCTGGGATTGTAATAAAAAACCCAGCCGATCCTAAAAAGATAATGAGGTATAAGACAAACAACGTTTTTTTAGACAAGGTTGGCATAGTTTGAATAGTCATGGACAGCTCCGAAAAAATACCCGACGATTCTACTCAGACAATCGAAAGATTACTACTAGCTAAACAATAAAAATGATAATTATTATCAATTACGTATATTATTAGCATCTCTTATCGGCGATAAATATTTTTCATTACCCTGTCTCGGTGAATTCTTGCCAGAATGAACTTATACCCAACCAAGATATCTATTTAAAAATTTAATTAATTCATATGGATATGAAATAGAAATTTACAGGAATGCCTTAATGGCGTTTGAACCAGTGTGTTTATAGGAGAGCAACGGAATGCTAGTCGTTAGACCAATCCGCCACAATGATTACCCGACTCTGCACGTCTGTGCCGAGGAATCAGGGCATGGGTTTACTTCCCTGCCCGTTGATGAAGCCTTACTGCATGAGCGTATTGAACACTCAGTAGCAAGTTTCAGTAAGCCAGTAACAGAACCCGATGGCGAAGGCTATTTGATGGTTGGCGTGGATAGTGAGACAGGAGAAATGGCCGGCACCACCGCGATTGAAGCTTCGATTGGTGGAGACGTTCCCGTTTATAGCTATCACATCAGCAAAATTATTCACTCATCCCAAAAACTTGGTATTAAAAACGTCGTTCGTTTACTAACACTGAGCAATCACTATGCTGGTTGCTCAGAAATTTGTACGCTTTTTCTTCGCCCTGCATATCGCCAAGGAATGAATGGTAAGTTGATGTCAAAATGTCGCTTTCTATTGATGGCTGAGCACCCTGAACGATTCTCTCCAACCGTGATTGCGGAGATGCGCGGTATCTCCGATGAACACGGTAAATCGCCCTTTTGGAAATGGCTCCAAGATGCCTTTTTCCATATCGAATTTACCCACGCCGATCATCTTATGGGTATTCGCGACAAGTCCTTCATTACTGAGCTCATGCCAAAACTGCCGATTTACACCAACTTATTGAGCCGAGAAGCTCAAGCAGTTATTGGTAAAGTTCACAAATACACGGTTCCAGCGTTAAAAATGCTGCAAAAGGAAGGGTTTGTATGCCGTGATTACGTCGATATTTTTGATGCAGGCCCAACTGTAGAGTGCGATTTACACAATATAAATTCAGTCAAAAACTCCCTACGCGCCACCGTTGCCATTGGCCAAGTGGGCAACAGTGATTTTTTAATTAGTAACACATCATTTGCTGATTTTCGCGCGGTCGCCACTAAAGCTTGGTACGACGCAGAATCCAATACACTGTTCGTTAACCAAGAGACTTTAGCGGCACTAGAAATACATCAGGGTGATCCGGTTAGACTACTGCCAATGTAGCCATTGCAAACTTTAATGGATTATTAAGACGTTTTAGGATGCATGTCCTCTAACCAGCGGTATAAGGTGCGACGAGTCACGCCGAGAATATCAGCGGCCTGCGCTTTATTACCCTTGGTTTTGTCTAATACGTAGTCCACATAATCTTGTTGGATCTTTTGCATCGGTGGCAAAGAACCTGATGTTAAGGAATCAAACAAGCCGACAGGATCATCTGCCTGAGCGCTACGTAAACGCTTAGGTAGATGCTCGGGCAAAATTTCTTCTCCTTCACAGAAAATCGCCGCTCGTTCCATGGCATTTTGTAATTCACGCACATTGCCCGGAAACGGATAGTTCAGCAATTGTTGCCAAGCTGAATGGCTAAGTTGGCGCGCTTGGGTTTTGCCTGCACGCTGCTGACTGGCAAGAAAATGTCTGGCAAGCAGCGCGATATCATCGCCTCGCTCGCGAAGAGGCGGAACTTGCAGCGTGAATGTTTCCAAACGGAAAAAGAGATCTTCCCGAAAGTCTCCTGCAGCAACGTTGGCTTCTAAATCACGATGCGTCGCCGCAACAATGCGCACATCAACCGATATTTCTTTATCACTACCGACCGGACGAATCGTGCCTTCTTGTAACACGCGCAATAATTTGGCTTGTAGCGCTGGTGGCATTTCACCAATTTCATCTAACAGCAACGTACCTCCTTGAGCTTCGCGTAGTAACCCTTGGCGCGCCTTTTGCGCCCCGGTATACGCCCCCGCTGCATGACCAAAAAATTCACTTTCTAATAATTCGCTGGGAATCCCTGCGCAGTTAACCGCCAAAAATGGCCCAGAGTGCCGCTCACTCTGCTGATGTATAGCGCGAGCGACCAGCTCTTTCCCCGTCCCGCTTTCTCCTAAAATTAACACTGGACCGTCTGCTCTTGAAATTTGTTTGATATTGGTAAACAAATGCTGCATCGCTGCACTTTCCCCTAACATGCCACAAAATTGTTCACCTTGCGCACGATGCTTTAATTGGCGATGATCTAATAAACGGTGTACGGTCATTAGGCAGTGGTCCATATCAAACGGTTTGGTCAGAAAGTCATCCGCCCCGGCTTTTAACGCTTGTACCGCCTGATTTACTGAGCCGAACGCCGTAATAAGTAAAATAGCTGGGGGATGGTTAAGCGCTTTAAGTTCGGGCACCAATGTCATGCCATTACGCCCAGGTAACCGCAGATCTGAGATAACCAGATCATATGTATTCTGTTCCAGCTTTGGTAGCGCCTCTTCGACCGATACCACTGCTGTCACTTTATACCCTTCACCTTCTAACTCTTCATATAAGAGTTCAGCAAGATCTTGATCATCTTCAATCAATAATATATTCATTACGTTAACTCCTCGGGAAAGTTCAATGTGACTTGTAACCCACCTTGTTCTGCATGTGAAAAGGTCATCTCTCCGCCATGGTCATGCACCACATTATGGACAATAGCCAAACCTAACCCTGTTCCTTTCCCTTTGGGTTTAGTGGTGAAAAATGGTTCTAATAACTGCTCAGGATTGATGTCACCTTTAATCCCCTCTCCATCATCCCAAATAGAAAGCTGCCACTTGCCGTCAGCGTGATGATATTCCACCCCCACCTGTGCCTGAGCCGCTTGGCAGGCATTACGCAGTAAATTAACCAGCACCAACTCAAAGCGAGCTTGGTCAATATATACTTTGATATTTTCGGGGACAGACACGTTAAAATTGGGCTGCGCACTCTGCTGCTCATAGTTGACCGATTCAATCGCACTTTCAATTAATGGGGCTAGTCTTAGCCATTCTCTCTGCAATCCACCTCGCGAGAAATCAAGTAATTGGCGAACAATACGGGTAAGTCTTCCCACTTGACCTCGAATTGCGTCTAGCTCATGTTGACCTTTCGGATCACTATCTAATCTTGCTAAGCGGCGCGCTCGGCCGTCAATCACATTCAGTGGCGCACCAAGTTCATGGGCAATACCACTAACTAAACGACCCAATGCTGCCATCCGTTCTTGTCGTTCAAGTTGCTGATTAAGTGCGATTTCATGCGCTTGATGCGCTTTGATTTCTTGCTGGGCGGTCTCTATATCATCAAGCATCTGGTTAAATGCCTTTGCGATTTTAGCCATTTCAGTCGAGCCATTATCAGCTGCGCGCTGGGTTAACTTGCCACGCCCGACTTCCCCCATCACATTGATTAAACGAGTCATTTCTCGACCTACCGCTTGCCGATAGCCGAACAATACGATCGCTAACGTCATCAATCCAACTAATCCCCAACTGCCCCATGCCCAATACGCAATGCGATCAACTGAGGTAGAAAAGTCGCTGGCTTTACGTGTCACTTCCACCATCGTAGGCAACTGACCATTAGGCCCAGTGATTGGAACAAAGTGAGAATAAACACGCCGCCCCGCTTGGTGTTGATAGGCATCCCCATCTTCTCCAACTTTAAGCATTTTTTCAGCTAAAGGATTATCATCGTTGTCATGGCGGGCAATACCAGCGGCGGCAATACGTTCACCATTCTTGTTATAGACAGATGCGCCGTAAACTTGCCCAATAGAGAACACGGCATCTAATGTGCGCTGCACGGTTTCAAGATCGCCTTTTTCAATCGCTTCGCCAATCGGCACCCGAATCGCGCGAGCGATCAATTTAATATCATCCTTTAACTTACGAGTCTGCTGCTCAGCCATGTAATAGGTACCGATACCTATAGAGGCTGCCGACAGAGCCCACAGCGGGATAAACACCAGTAATAACATACGCATAGTGAGCGTTAAGCGTCTGCGTTTTGCCAAATCTCCCCCTCAGCGACACGTTAACTGTGCCTTTTTGATTATGTGTATCTTTATGTCACACAAGTCAGGTTAAAGGGTGACACAAGTAAACACAAATCATCCGACAAGATTTAGCCTAGAATTTACATTGAAAAATAACTCAAATAAAACAATAGGTTAATAAAAATAGAAAAATTGGCATGGTTCTCGCTATGTAGTAAGGGACATTTAGAAAAACCTTCAGAAAGGAGCACATCATGCGTAAATTAGCGCTCGTAGCACTCGTAACCGCACTAGGCGCAGGCGTTTCAACGTCAGCACTGGCTGCCGGTCAACAAACAGCGCAGCCACAGGCTCAAACTCAAGCGCAAAATGTGAAAGTTTCTGATAAGGAACTCTCGCTTTTTGTTGAAGCAGAAAAATCGGTAAATTCGATTCGCCAAAGTGCGATTTCGAAACTGGGCCAAACTAAAGACCAAAATGCAGCACAAAAAATTCAACAACAAGCCAATGAAAGCATGGTAAAAGCGGTGAAAGACACTGGCTTATCTGTGCAAGACTACAACAAAATCGCTCGCGCACTACAAACGGATAAAGATCTGCGCTCGCGTATTTCACAACTACAGAAAGCAGGCTAACTGGTCATCTTTGTGAGGTTATCCTCTCAAAAGACTCCTCAACGAACAGTGCCTGTCCTTATAACGTCCTTAATGACGTTTAGTTCATATCGATAAACATCAAGCCCACTTTTCCGTGCCAGATAAGTGGGCTTTTTTTGTTTAAAGCGGATTATTAATTTGGCGACGGTATTGAGACGGTGTAACCGCAAAATGCTTTTTGAAGGTACGACTAAAATGGGCCACATCATTAAAGCCTGTGGTATATGCAATATCCGAAATACTGCGATGGGTATTCTGATTATCCTGCAGTAACTCCGCCGATTTAAGCACTCGATCGTGCCAAATCAAACGGCTTAGCGATAACCCTTCTTCACTCAAAAGTTGATTGATGTAACGTGTTGAAACACCAATTTGATCTGCCACTTCTTGCCCCGTTAATTCCGCATCCATCGCATGGTGATCAATATATTGTTTAACGCGCATAACAATGCTCGCTTTACTATGGGTTAAGTGATGTTTTTGCTCAGAAAGCGTTTCAGCAAACAAACTCACGAGCAAATCAATCGTATGCCGGGTGACTTTTTCAACAACAAGGGGGGGAACTGAACTGCGACGTTTGCGTTAATAACTGGAGATGCGCGCTAACAAATGATGCCATTTCGCTACGCTGACTGAGATCAAGTGAGACCAGTTGAGATAAATCTGAAAAGTACGGTTTAATCCCTTCTTTGGGCAAAACAATACTGACCAGATCAAAAGTCTGAGGAAATTCTAATTGATACTGACGACTCGCGTCACATAGCCACATGGCACCTTGATTAACCCGATTACGGTTATCATCCTGCTCGACGTGACATTGCCCGTTTAGCAACCAATTAAACACCAATTGATCGTGACGTGCATGATGGATAAGCCGCGGTGAACGCTGCACAGAATGAGGTGAAGCTTTTAGGTGGGCAACCTGAAGTTTACCGACTGGGTGAGCACTCAAAATACCAGAAAAGTTTGACTCTCTATCACATTCATAATGAAGAGGAATGATCGCATCCGTAGCAATCGAACGCCAACGTTCAAAATTGATCGCTGCAGTATCAAATCTTTTATCCATCATTCTCGTATCCTTCTTTTGCTCAATCTTGGCATCACTACATGTGGTGGGAGCAAGTTATGTGCCTAAACTGCCTACAGATTAGAAATAGGTTTACCGACTTAATTTTGGTGTCTTAAGCAAAAAAACTGTCCTTTTGAAAAAACAGGTTGTCGTTCTCAGACAAGCAAAAAATTTAATATTATGTTCAATAATAATGGGAAGATATTTAAAACAAACACCTAACAAACCACTATGGTGCAACCATTTATATTGCCGCACCAAGTTCATGCGCCGAAAAGTTAACATTTTATGTTGAAATGCACTAAAACTCATATCAGTTCCTAATCAGTCAAAAAATTGCGCTTTTTTAGACAAGCACGGCATAGCGTCCAGTTATACCTTAGTTAACAGATTTATCGATGAGTGCACTGTTTATCGCTCATCACCATGAAAAATATCATTGATAATACTTTTCAATAGGCAGACCGCAGGATGCGGCAATTAGACAAGGAAGCAATTATGTCGAGCAAATTAATCGGCCTCATTTATGTGGTACTCTGTTTCGTTTTGGTGGGTTCGAGTTATCCTATTGCGCAGCAGGCAATGGAGGAAGTACCCACCTGGACGTTCACTAGCATTACTTTTGCAATCGGTTTTTTATTTCTACTCCCTATTACTATCAAATCAGAAAAAACTAACTGGTTTAAAATCAGTTTGAAAGATTGGGGAATCGTGGCAATACTCTCTTTGTTAGGCGCAGTGCTTTACACTGTTTTTTTGCTTTACGGTTTGCCTTCCACCTCAGCAACCACTGCCTCGGTGATTACCAGTGCGGCCCCTGCATTCGTTGTCGTTATTTCGACACTTTTTTTCCGCGAAAAACTCACATTTAGTGTCGCTTTATCCGTTATTTTGGCGATTGTGAGTGTGGTCGTTATCTCGTTGCCTTCAGGGGGAAATAGCGGTAATACAACGGCACTAGGTCTAATCTTTTTACTGCTGTCTACCTTATCTAACGCTTTAAATATTGTTTTAGCTGGCAAACTGCAGTGTTCACTAAAACCAATGTCGATGGCGGCTGGCGTATGCCTGACTGGATTGGTGTTCTCAATACCGATGACGATATCTGAGTTGCAAAACTATTCCATTTCGTCACTCACAGGCAATAATATCGCGATTATGATCTATTACGGCGTATTCGTGTGGGCTGTTCCGTATATGTTTTTCTTCAAAGGCGTGACCAAGATTTCATCAGCATCGGCCGGTATTTGTGTGTCTGTCGTACCAGTGGCCTCTATGATCACGGCAGCTCTGTTTTACGATCAATCCGTCACCTCTGTCGGCCTATTTGCAACGGCGATCATCATTCTTTCTATTATTTTATCTGAAGTGGATATAACGAAGTTTTTCAAAAAACGACAACCTTCTACTAGCTCGTTATAAACCCAATTAGTGTTGAGCTGATTGCTCAGCATTATCCTGCTTGAAAAGGACATCACTATGACTGTTATCGATACCACGACAACCCAAGTTGTTAAACCTACACCGATTAAAGAGTTTATTGAGTTAAATCATCAAATCGAACACGGCATGCAAACCTACCCGGGGATGAGTCATGTTGATGTGTACGAACACCTGCCGCGCTTCGAAAATAACGCACTCATTGATGGTTTAAATATCTTTGGGATCTCTGGTACATACATCGACTCGCCCTTCCATGAAGATCCAAATGGACACAAAATCTGTGACTACCCATTAGAAAAACTGGTTAACCTTCCTGTGGTTGTCGTCAATAAACCCGACAACCGCATCTTTTTCGATATTGAAGATTTTTCTGGTTTAGATATAAAAGGATGCGCAGTGCTTCTAAATAGCAAACATTCTCAGTATTTCAACACAGAAGCCTACGGTGAAAACTGCCCTTATTTATCTAATCAAGCAGCTGAATACCTCGTCGCACAAGGCGCTGCGTTGGTAGGTATTGATTCTCCACTGGTAGACAACATTAACAACCCAGGGGCCGCTATACCTGTTCACAACATTTTGTTGAGTAATGGTGTTGTTATTTGCGAAGATATGACCAATATTTCTGCCGTTGAAGGTAAGAATGCATATCTTTCTGCGGTTCCACCCCGCGTACCAATGGCGAGTTTTCCAGCTCGCGTTTTTGCCGCTGTATACTAAATACGATCCGTTAATATTGCTTAGCCCGAGTAGTCTACTTGGGCTTTTTTTATCCTTATTTTTCTCTATAAGTCACTGCACAAAAAAAGCGCAATATTTTGCTCTTCTTATAATAAATCCTCAATTTGATGCATCTTTTGCACCAAAAACAATCATTAATACCACATTAATTACCACAACAATAAAATAGAAACATATTAATTATTTAATACAATAAAAACAATTAGTTATGAATTTTATTTTTAAATAAAACACTAATAAAACGGCATCAATTTTGCTTAATTTTCTGCATAGGCATTAAGCATAAGAGGTGTTTCATGAACCACATATTTTCGACCGATAACATTCAATCTAAAGAACGATTTGATTATTGGAATGATGTTGTATTTCAATGTTACGCCCCATGTTTAGGTAAAATTCCTAGTTTGAACGAATTTAATGCCACCACATCAGTGGCAGAATTTGGTTGTTCAGAAATCAGCGATGTCACATCAGACGCTATTGATTATGATCGCCGTAAATCGGATCTCAACCTGATTGATCGAGATGATATCTTCGTTTCAATAATGACCGAGGGCAGTGGTTATTTTGAACAAAATGGCCGTCAAGTTCGGCAATCTGTAGGAGATATTTTAATTTATGACTCTGGAAGGCCCTATTCTTTTCACTATAAAGAAGCCTATAAGGCAACGTTAATACGTCTTCCGCGCCCGCTCATTCAAGCCAAAGTCGCGAATATCGATACGATCGGAGGAAACATCATCCCCGCTCATTCGATTTATAATCGACTCATGCTTTCGCTTGTGAATGAAAGCCATTTAATTGCCACATCGCCAGAGCTAATTGCCAATGATGAGCTGATTAAACCAGCGTTAGAAATGATGACGACAGCCCTGACTCAAGCGGTGAGTACTACGTCAGTCCCTGCCCTCAATGATAGTCACTTAGAACAAGTAAAATCCTATATAAGAGCACATCTTGCTGATGAAAACTTATCGTTAGACACTATCGCAAAAGCGCAAAATATCTCGACTCGAACCCTCTCTCGTCTCTTTGCTGAAACAGGGGAAACACCTCGCCAATGGCTTCAATCTCAACGCCTTTCAGCGGCCTATAATGCGCTCAGTTTAGGAAAAGTGAGGAATGTGACCGAAGCGGCTTACCAGTTTGGCTTTAAAGATTTATCCCATTTTAGCCGCAGCTTTCGTCAACGTTTTAGTGTGTCACCTAAATCGTTAATCGAATAATTAATTTTCCATTATCATTTACCCAATAAAAAGGGCGACAGTTCAAATGAACGGTCGCCCTTTTATACTTTAACGCATCACTAAGCTTTAGTATCAACCAAGTTACACTCGTTAAGATTTTGATTGGTAATCATTGGGTTAGGAATATAGCGATATTTATCTTGCTTCACACCATCAAGCAGTTTTACCACTGCATCAACGGCATATTTTGCATCGCTGTATGCATCAGACAATACGGTCGCAAACTGCTTACCATTTTTGATGTTGTTGTAGCCTGTTACTTCACAGCCAACGCCTACCAATGCCAGTTTCTTCGGATCAATACCTGAGCGCTCTGCTGCGACGATGACTCCAGCCATCATCAAGTCTTCGACCGCATAAACCCCCTGCACCTTATCACCGTAGCGAGTAAAGAAAGAAGATGCCGCTGTCATTGACACGTTTTGATCCCAGTTACCTGACTGTTTTCCAACAACTTTGATTCCTGGTGCCAACTTATGTAACTCTTCGGTAAATCCTTTCATACGCCCTAAACTGGTTGGCGCACCAGGCGTGCCGGTAATCGCAAAGATCTGCCCTTTATCGCCATAACCTTTCGCTTTAAATGCAGCAACCATCGCTTTAGCTGATTCACGGCCAATAGCCTCACTGTTACCGCCAGTGTATACATCCCAAAACGGTTTTGAATATTCATTTGGCATCGCATCACTGATAACCAGAGGAATCCCCGCTTTTTTAATCTTCCGCATTGAAGGAATTAATGCATTCACATCGACCGGCCACAACACAATCGCATCTGGTTTTTTGGAAATAGCTTGTTCCACTTGGTTTGCTTGGTTTGATGGATCAAACACACTCGTAGTGATTTCGTAATTTAAGCCAGCGGCTTTGGCATCTTTGGCAAAAAAGCGTTTGTAATCTGCACAATACGTACACTCTTCTGTTGGTTGTAACAGAATAATGTTTTTATCCTGTGCCGCTTGTACGGCAGTAGGCATCGTCATGGCTGTTGCTAACAAACCGCCAGCAGCTATTGATTTACCCATTATTTTTGTTAATTTTTTCATTCAGTTACGCTCCATATAGTCTGAAAAAAATTATGCTTTTTGTTGTGTCGAACGAGTGGCTTTCGCTTTCAAAACATCCCCAAGTTCACCGTTAATCATGACGACGCCAGCCAACACAATACCGTTCACAAGTAATGTCATCGCTGAGCTTACTCCTGCGAGGCTTAATCCATTGTTTAGCGCTGCAAGAATTAAAACACCAATAACGATGTTACCCACTTTGCCCACACCACCATTTAAAGATACGCCGCCTAAAATTGCAGCCGATGCCGCTTGCACTAACAATGTGCTTCCCAAGGTTGGCGAACCCGTTGCAAGACTGATTGAGATGAGCGCTCCGGCAAGAGCAGAGAAGGCACCAGAACAGATAAAAGCAAAGTACAGTGATGCTGATGTTTTGGCACCACTCATCATTGCTGACTGACGATGGCTCCCAGTGGCGTAAATATCACGACCTAATCGAGTAAATGTTAATACGATAAACACCGCCAACATGGCTGCAATCGTAATTAAAATGCGTGGCGAAAAGAGATAGGCCATCTGCTGGTCTAGCACATCTGACGCATCGAAATTGAAGTAAGGGACAACCTGTCCACCTGCAATCCAGTAGGCAAAACCAGAAAGTAAAATCATTACTCCGAGCGTAGTAACTAATGAAGAAACCTTAAGCTTTATCACCAATAGTGTATTGATAATACCGACTACGACACCAAACGCGACAGCACAACCGACCCCAACCCATGCGCTATCAACACCGGTTTTAGCCAAAATTAGGCCGCCAACAGCTACCATTGAAGAGACAGATAAATCGAACTCTCCGACAATCATGGTCAATGCAAGACCAAGAGTGACCAACCCAACGAGCGCGAAACTTTGCATGAGTGCAAACAGGTTGCCTCCGGAAAGGTAAATGCTATTACTCAGTGAGAAACAAACTGGCACGCCAATAAACAAAGCTAGACGAACCACATCCGATGGATTCCATTTCGATAATGATTTCATGTGGTTACTTCCTATATTTTCGGGTCATTAATGCCCCAAGTAGGACAGAGAACAAGACAACAGCCCCTTTTACCATTAACTGGATATCAAGTGAGTAGCCGCGTAACAGCAAAATGTTGCTGATGATTGAAAGAAAGAAAGCACCAATGGCCGCATCGTAAATGCGCCCTTGTCCACCATTAATTGCAATACCACCGACTAAAACTGCAGCAATCGCACTAAAATCTAAACCAGACCCAAGCGATAAGTTACCCTGTGACGCTTGTGAAGCAATCAAAATACCAGAAATAACTGCAGCAACCGAGGCAAAGATATAAGCCGCCATCACCGCACGGTTTACTCGTAATCCTGATAAGGCGGCTGTGTTTTCATTCGTACCCAACAGTTGAATTTCACGACCTAAACGCATACGGGATAGAAAAAACTCTGTCGCTACCAGCATAACAGCCAGAATAATGATTTGATTCGGGATACCAGGAGCTAGATATCCAACCCCTAACCAATGCACAGTGACATCACTGGTTAATGTTCTTCCCCCAGAAAACCAACTGCCTAGGCCGGTAATCACGGACGAAGCAGCAATCGATGTGATGATTGGATTAGTTTTAAAACGACCGATGGCACCGCCTTGTACTAATCCCAACACCACTCCCAAAGCAAGTGTCATTAGGACAGCAGGAAAAATACCAAAACTTAATAAGCTGACAAACACGATGGTGGCAACCGACGTAGTTGCACCAATGGAGAGCATAAATAAGTTACCGCTAATGGTCACTAAGGCCAGACCACATGCAGCGATACCAACCGATGCTGTTGTAAAAATAATGGAACTTAAATTCTGTAATGAAGCAAACCCTTGCACACACACAGCGGCGTAAACAATGAGCAATAACGTCGCAATGCGTACTGCGGTTGCTTGAATGCGCGTTGGCGCGAACCACTGTGCAGTCATAGACTTAACATTCATCGTCCCTGATGATTTAGCGATCATGATGTCACTCATGCTGCGCTCCTTTCTGTTCCCGTCAAAATATCTTGTAATATTATTTCTCGATTCACGTCTGCTCGCAGTGCATTACGAACAATACCGCCTTTAAATACAGTGACGATACGATCAGCAAAATCGAGAATTTCTTCTAAATCGGTTGAATAAAAAACGATCGACAACCCATTATCAGCCTTGTCACGTAATCGCTGATAAATATCGGCACGTGCGCCGATATCCACACCTCGTGTAGGTTCATTGAGCAGTAATAATTCTGGGTCGGTAGCAAGCGCTTTACCTAACACCACCTTTTGTTGATTACCACCGCTCAGCGTTGATACCGCTTGATGATTACGTGTGGGATCAAGAGTAAACAGTGTTGCTAACTCAGTGGCATATTGTGAATCTTGCTTACGATTCAACACATCCTTTTTTGATAATCGATCTAATGCGCGCGAAGTGAGATTAATTCCAATAGGTGCCTCAAGAAATGCCCCTTTACCTGCTCGATCTTCTGGAACGTAAGAAATAGCCTGTTTATCGGCTTTAGCAATCGATGTTAAATCTAGCTGAGTGCCGGCTAACGAAATGGTTCCTCCATCAACAGGAGCAAGACCGGCTAATGATTTAAGAAACGTATCAGCGCCAGAGCCTAATTGACCAACCAGTGCAACGATTTCGCCTTTGCCACATTGAAAATCAAACGGCCCGTAGTCACCATGACGCATGACTTGATGACATTCGAGAATAGGGCTTCCTACTTTTCTAACTGGCGGCATTTCACCACGTTTGACCTCATGGCCGAGCATTCCGCTAACTAACTCTTCACTAGTTACATCTTTGGTTGAAGCCGTAAAAATATGCTCCCCACCACGAAACACCGTCACTCGGTCGGTAATTTCAAACACTTCATCTAAGCGGTGACTGATCATCACCATAGTGGTGCCATGCTCTTTTAAACGACGCATAATTCGAAATACATTGTTGATTTCGGCATCAGATAAAGTCGCCGTTGGTTCATCGAGTAACAGCACCTTAGCACCACTGGCTAAACCACGCGCAATTTCGACTAATTGACGCTCAGCAAGTGATAATTCGCCTGTTAACTGATTAGGCGAAATATGAGATAAACCGACCTCGGCAAGCTTTTCTTCAACAAAGGCATGCCATTTGCCTCTCCGATAAAAAAAACCTTTATCTTCAATGCCAAGTGTAATGTTATCTAGAACCGTTAAATCAGGAAGAATAGAGAGCTCTTGATGGACGATAGTAATGAGTGCGGGATCGACACGTTTACCGAATACAATAGTCTTGCCATCGATAGTCAGAGTGCCCTCATTGGGAGTAACATGCCCACCAAGAATTTTCACCAGCGTACTCTTACCCGCGCCATTTTCACCACATAGGCCAAGAATTTCGCCTTTTTTCAACGAGAAGCTAACGTCTTTTAACGCAAACACCCCTCCGTAACGCTTTGAAATGTGGCTGGCTGATAAAATGTCATTTCTATCCATAAAATGATGCCTCTTTCCCTAGACATATTTATTGCTGTGCCAGACAACTGACACACCAAACTACAAAACACCATCATAGCCACACTCAATAGCATCAGACTTGCTCTTACAAGCCAACATTTGTGCTCAGTTAGCCACGGCATACTGATAGGGACAGACACTAAAAACCAAGAAAGCAGGAATCGACGGGATCATTGACGAAGACAGACACTAAAAATCAAAAAAAGCAGACCATATTGGCGGGGACAGTCAGCGACTCTTTAATTGACGTGCCCTGCTCTATAAGTATTTATGAGGACAGGCGCTGATATTTATATAGACAGATTTTTATTTACAATAAAATAGAACGACTTTTATAGTTACAGCGGCAGTGAGGCTACAAAAGCCACTGCCGCTATTGGTTGAGCATCATCATATAATTTGAACTTTACTGGCGTGAAATTAATATATTCAATATCTTTAACTATCAGCTTTATAATTTATTTATAGTCCAATCACGTATTAACGTAGAACCGCTAACACTTGTTCTCCAGCGTGTTCATCCCCGGTTTTATGCCCTAGATAAACATATTTTTCAGCCACTTGGTTATCAGAAAATAAATTAATCACTTCCATTACATGTACTTGTGGGAAACGAATTGATAGGCCATGGCATAAAAATATATCTTGAGGATCAAACGCGGCATGACGACGAACATAAAGGTGGCTTTGGTTAGTGGCCTCTTGCGTTGGATTTAAATAACAAGGCTTAAATTCTTGTTGTAGCAAATCTTTTAAGTGATGAGCGAATCTTACATAACCATATGCGGAAAATTCAAACGCCGCCCCTTCACTATCATCAGCTTTACGCCATAACGCACTCGTAATAATCCCCAAATCATGACCACCTGAGTAAGCCATCATGTCCATTTCTCTTAATACAACAGATACGCAGTTATTCTGTTTTTCAAAATCAGCAGTTGTCAGCACAATATCTTCCGGCGTATAACCACGAGCACTGATACGAATACGACATGGCCCTTGACGATCAAATCGAATGTCAGTGACACCAGATTCATCCGTTACCCCAAGCAATTTGGTTGGGAAACCATCACGATCAAATTCAACAATAGATGCGTCAACCACGGGTAATACCTTATTTGGGCTTACATCATTGGCGGACAATTCTGGTGGTCGAAAATGTGATTGATACTGTGCGGAAAGTGTTGCATTAACACGTTGTTGCTCCTCTTCCCACACCACTCTTTTGTTTACTTTTAAGGTAAACGTAGCCATAAAAAGCCCCTTATTTACATTTCTTATAATCAACTATAGTCATATTATGGCTGCTATAATT